>JANJWE010000254.1 GCA_024709705.1 Flavobacterium sp.
TAGAAGCATCTTCCATATCGTTTACAATAGAGTCAATTTTTGCAATAATATAGTTGTAAAAAACTTGTAAAACCATTGCTACAATAAGACCGAATACTGTTGTTAACAATGCCACTTTAATACCTCCGGCAACCAAAGAGGCATCCATGTTACCCGCTGCTTCAATTTTATCAAAAGCCTGAATCATCCCGATTACAGTACCCATGAATCCTAACATTGGAGCAAGAGCGATAAACAATGAAATCCAAGAAACGTTTTTCTCTAATTGTCCCATTTGAACACCACCGTAAGATACAACGGCTTTTTCTGCAGATTCTACTCCGTGATCAATACGATCCAAACCTTGGTAGAAGATAGAAGCTACAGGACCGGCTGTGTTTCTACAAACTTCTTTCGCAGCATTTACACCACCTGATTGCAAAGCATCCTCAACATTTTTAATTAATTTTTTAGAATTGGTAGTAGAAAGATTTAGGTAAATGATTCTTTCAATGGCAATAGCCAAACCTAAAATCAAACACAACAATACAATTCCCATGAAACCAGGACCCCCTTGAATAAATCTTTCTTTTAATTCTTGAGTAAAAGAACGCTCAACGGCTGCAGTTTCATCATCCCCAGCTACAACTGTAGCTTCTTCTGATGTTGCTTCTGCCTGAGCTTCAACGGCTGGTTCTGCTGTTTGTGTAGAGTCTTGAGCTTGAATAGTACCAAACGTCATAAGACCTGTGATTGCTAAAATAGAAAATAGTCTTTTCATTGCTTTTGTTCTTAATTTTAATTAGTTAATCAGGTTAAAGGTATAAATTTATTTTTAAAAATACACAAAACTAAAATGAGCGGAGAGAAAGGGATTCGAACCCTTGATACCCTTTTGGAGTATACACACTTTCCAGGCGTGCTCCTTCGACCACTCGGACACCTCTCCAGCATTCTATCGAATGTATTTCAAGAGTGCCAAATAACAAAAAAAAACTCACTTGAAAAAATTTAATTTGTTATTTTTATGACAATTCTCCACGCAGTGAGGTTTCAAAAATGGTTTTGAACACTTTAGGTGAAATATTTTGACCTAATAAATACATCAATTTGGCTATTGCTGCCTCTGTGGTTATGTCTTTCCCTGAGATTACTCCTATTTTTTTTAAGGTTGTACTGGTCTCATATTGCCCCATATTGACACTTCCCCCTGAACATTGCGTTACATTTATAACGTAAATTCCGCTTTTTATTGCCTTTTTGAGTGCATTTATAAACCAAAGCTCTGTGGGTGCATTCCCTGAACCATAGGTTTCCAAAACAATTCCTTTCAAATTTGGAATATTCAACCAAGCTGTTAAAATGGATGCATTTAAACCGGGAAACATTTTTAATATAGCTACATCAGAACTTAGCTCCTTGTGTACTTGTAATTTTTTAACCGTCTTGACCGAACTAACTGCTTCGGGATTAACTTTCAAGTGAACTCCAGACTCAGCCAATGGTGGAAAATTTGGCGAAGAAAACGCATTAAAATGTTCTGCATTGATCTTTGTGGTTCGGTTACCTCTGTATAATTTGTACTCAAAATACAAACAAACCTCTCTAATAACAGGTTTCCCCTTGTGTTGTAAGGAGGCTATTTGAATCGCAGTTATCAAATTCTCTTTGGCATCGGTTCGCAAATCTCCTATGGGCAATTGCGACCCTGTGAGTACAATAGGCTTGTTCAAATTTTCAAACATAAAACTCAAAGCTGAAGCTGAATACGACATAGTATCCGATCCATGCAAAATTACAAACCCATCAAAGTGGGTATAATTTTGTTCAATTATTTCAGCCATTTCCACCCATCTTTCGGGATTCATATTAGAAGAATCAATAGGGTTTACAAAAGAAAGTGTTTCAATACTACAGTCTAATTGTTTCAACTCCGGAATGCGTTGCAATAGCTTTTTAAAATTAAAAGCTTTGAGAGCACCGGTTTCAAAATCCTTCATCATACCAATGGTACCACCGGTGTAGAGCAACAATATTTTAGGGTTATTTTGCATTCCCATATTTTAATTTATTTACTACCGGATTGGCATACATGGCCAAAAAACTATCTACCATAGCGGCATTGGTCACATCAATCTTAAGTTCTAATCTTCTTTCGAACAATTGTTTTTCATTTTCAGAGTACTCTGATTCAAATTTATTGGTGTGGTGCAAAATATCATAGGCTATATAGTTGGTTGGCCAAAGTTTGTAGGACCTCAAAATCGAATCGTCTATGGCTTGTGCCAAACACTGAATTTGTTTATTCGAATTGTCTTCTTTTGCCTTAATAGCATCTATTTCGTGTTCCAATACAGAACCTACATGTATGTGAATTCGTTTTTTTTGTCCCATTATACCACTTAAAAGAGTGATAAAATCTTCGTTTTTTTCTTTAATGTAAACCTCATTATTGGCTTCGGCCATCAATTGAGGCATTTTAAGTGCGTCTGTTGGGTCATACTCATAGGAAATAGAAACCGGGACAATTTTTATTTTTTTAAAATAATCCATTACCTGCTTCTCATCTGAGCCCATCGCCAGCATTTTTAATACCCCTTGATGGGTTGCATCGTTTCCGTCTTTCGTTCTTCCTTCGCGTTGGGCAATCCATACCGAACGATTTTCCCTCAAAAGCAACTGAGCTATATACTCAGACATGAGTTTGGAACTCTGCAATAATTCTCTGGGAGGCAAACCTCTTTGCACCAAAAAATTTCGATTGAGTTTGGACAATTTTAATAAAAAATCTTTTTTAACCAAATTATCCCCAATAGCTGATGCGGTCATTACTAATCCGTGATCAAACAAGGAAACATTTAACAATGAAGTATCCAAAATGATATCGCGATGATTGGATATAAACAGATAAGAAGTATTCTTTTCGAGCTTTTCAAAACCGGAAGTGGATAAGCCTTCTGAACTGCGTTGAAGTACTTTTTGAACCGACTGGTATATAAAATTTACTTGGAAATCTCTAATAGAATGGGTTTTCAACAATTGTTCCATCCAAGCCGACTCTTCAATTTCCGGAAAAGTAAAATGCATTAAAGCTTTCATCATGGGATGATGAATAACCGATTTTATTCCGTCGTTAACTTCACTATCATAAAAAGGCCTTATGGCATCAAATTTTGACATCTATCTGTTATTTTAGATACACAAATGAACAAAAATTTTATGAATACTCAAGAGAAAATTGGTTTAAATGCCAAATACCTCTATTGAATTTTCTGTGGTAATTCGTGCAATTTCCTCAACAGGTAATTGATACAACTGACCTAATTTATGGGCTATTATTTCCAAATAACTACTTTCATTTCGTTTTCCGCGAAAAGGCACCGGAGCCAAATAGGGTGAGTCTGTTTCCAGAACCAGATGTTTGAGGTCAATTTGATTTAAAAACTGATCAATTTGACCATTTTTAAACGTAGAAACTCCTCCAATACCCAGTTTCATTTGATATGAAATCGCACGTTGAGCTTGATTGTAATCTCCGGTAAAACAATGGAATATCCCTCTTAGGTGCTTGTCTTTTTCTGATTCTAAAACTTCAAATATTTCATCAAAAGAATCCCGGCAATGAATAACAATGGGTAATTGATATTTTTTGGCTAATTGAATTTGATATTTGAACGCTTTTTTTTGAATTTCCAATGTTGATTTATCCCAATACAAGTCGATCCCAATTTCACCAACTGCCACAAACTTACGCTGGGCTAGTTCATTTTCTACATGACTAAGTTCTTCTACATAATTTTCTTTTACATAACACGGATGAAGCCCCATCATCAAGTGAACTTGATTGGGGTAATTGCTTTCCAAATCATACATAGCTTGTGTACAAGAAGAATCTATAGCCGGCACAAAAAAACGGGTAACTCCTTTTGAAAAAGCTCTTTGCATCATTTCATCACGATCTGCATTAAACTCTTCGGCATACAAATGGGTATGGGTATCTGTCAAAATCATAGAGCAAAAGTAAAAAAAGAAAAGGAGTGTACTCTAATGTTTCAGAGCAAAAAAATAAGCTTACTTTTGATTCTCAAAAAAGAAGTATGAAGAACCTACACGAAATACTAAAAAAATCGGGTTATAAAAAAATTCCTTTTAAAGTATCCAAAACGCAACACCTACTTATTAAAGCCACCGTTAATGGAGTAAAAGGAAACTTCATCCTAGACACCGGTGCATCAAACAGCTGTATTGGCTTTGAAAATGTAGCCTATTTTAATGTAAATGCCAAAGCCACCAACACCAAAGCTGCCGGTGCCGGAGCTACCGGAATGGATACTTTAATTGGTAAAAACAACCATTTAAAACTAGGTCGGTGGGAATCTGATAAACTGCATTTGGTAATTTTTGATTTATCTCATGTAAATGAAGCCTTAACCCAATACAAAGCCAAACCGGTTCATGGAATTATAGGTGCTGATGTTTTACTACAAGGCAAAGCCATCATTGACTATTACAATCATTATTTGTATTTGTTGAAATAATGGGAAAGTAGTATTGCAATTTCAATTTTGGCACTATATTTGAAAAAATTTTGAAACCCCCTATTTTTTAACTAAATACAATACAAAAAATGAAAAGAAACACTACTTTATTAGCATTTATGCTTTTGTTGTCCGGCTTGTCATTTGCTCAAGTACAACCATTTGGACATTTAACTATTTTCTCTGAAGATGGAGATAAGTTTTTTCTGATTTTAAACGGCGAACGTATTAATGATGAGCCCCAAACGAATTTGAGAGTTGAAGAATTGGTTCAACCTTATTACAATGCAAAAATCATTTTTGAGGACAACACCAAAGCTGAAATTTCAAAAAATTTCCTTCAAATTGCAGATGCTGACGGTATTTTTATGGATGTAACCTACAAAATCAGAAGAGATAAAAACAATCCCAAAAAAATGAAGATGAACTTTTTCTCTATGATTCCGGTGGTAGATGGTTTTATTCCTCCTGCCAATGTTCATGTGAGAAGATGGGGTCAGCCTGCACCTCCACCGCAAGTTGTGGTACAACAAACCGCTCCTACAGCTGTAGTGCAACAAACCACTACTACCACTACTACTACCGGAGGTGTTAATGCCGGAGTAAATATTGGCGGAGTTGGTGTTAATATTTCAATTAATGAACCGGTAATTACGGGAAGCACTACTATTACAGAAACAACAACTGTTACTACCGGTGGAACGGTAGTTGCTCAACCCAGACAGCCTAGAGAAGTAGTTGTAGTAGACAACAACCCAAGTTGTGTAAATAGAAGACCTATGAATCCTAATGATTTTAATGCAGCTTTACAAACTATTCGAAATCAAGGATTTGACGAATCCAGACTAAAAACCGCACAACAAGTGGCTCAAAACAATTGTTTGAATACCAATCAAATCATTGAAATTTGTAAAATATTTGGATTTGAAGAAACCAAATTAAGCTTTGCCAAATTTGCCTTTGATTCGTGTGTTGAACCTAGAAACTATTTTAAATTGAATGATATTTTCTCATTCTCTTCCAGTGCAGATGAATTGAATGATTACATTTCAAGAAAATAAAGTTTTTTTAAACCAAAATAAAAACCCCAAATCTTGGTAAGATTTGGGGTTTTTTATTGAGTTGTAAATCTTTTACTGTTTCAAAATCTTTACCGTTTTTGACTGGTCTCCTGCATTGATTTTTAAAATATATATTCCTGATTTTAAAAAAGCTAAATCAACAGCTGTTTCGTTTGCTTGAATGGAATACGACATTACTTTTTGACCTATTGCATTAAAGAGAACC
>JANJWE010000267.1 GCA_024709705.1 Flavobacterium sp.
GTGTGGTAAACGTGCCCGACCCGCGAATTGCCCGTTTGGAAGAACTGGTAAAACCCGAGCGTGTGCAAATGGCTACTGTTGATATTGTAGACATTGCCGGTTTGGTAAAAGGAGCGAGTAAAGGGGAAGGATTGGGTAACCAATTCTTGGGAAATATTCGCGAATGTAACGCGATTATTCACGTATTGCGTTGTTTTGACAAAGATAATATTGTGCATGTAGATGGAAACGTAAACCCGATAAGAGATAAAGAAACCATCGATATTGAGTTGCAGTTAAAAGACTTGGAAACGGTAGAAAAGCGTTTGGAAAAAGTAAACCGTGCGGCCAAAACCGGTAACAAAGAAGCTCAAACGGAGCAAGCTTTACTCAACCGAATTAAAGACGCTCTTTTGCAAGCCAAATCAGCTCGTACGGTGGTGCCTCAAAATCAAGACGAAGAAGAATTATTTGAAAGTTTCCAACTCATAACAGCCAAACCGGTATTGTATGTGTGCAATGTTGATGAGGCATCTGCCGTAAACGGAAACCAATACGTTGACCAAGTAAGAGAATTGGTAAAGGATGAACAAGCCGAAGTTATTGTGTTGTCTGTTGGAGCAGAGGCCGATATTACCGAATTAGAAAGTTACGAAGAACGTCAGATGTTCCTTCAAGATATGGGACTAACCGAGCCGGGTTCGGCAGTATTGATTCGAGCCGCTTATAAATTATTGAACTTACAAACCTATTTTACAGCGGGGGTTAAAGAAGTTCGGGCATGGACCATCAACATCGGGGATACCGCCCCCAAAGCCGCCGGTGTAATTCATTCCGATTTTGAAAAAGGTTTCATCCGTGCCGAGGTAATTGCCTTCGAAGATTATTCAAACTACGGCTCTGAGGCCAAAGTGAAAGAAGCCGGAAAATTACGCGTTGAAGGAAAAGAATACATTGTAAAAGATGGCGATGTAATGCATTTCCGTTTCAATGTGTAGTGAAAATAGAAGAAAGAAAAAAGAAATAAAGGAAACCGCAGAAGAAATTCAGCGGTTTTTTTATTTCCCAAATCTCCTCAAAAAGGGGTTTTAATCCCAATTCATTTCTGTATTTTTGGATAAAATATCTGTTTTCTATGTGTTTTTACATGAGCCAAAAGGAACCGCTACCAAAAGTAGAAAAACGATTCAATGCAAAAGTTGACCGCCAGAGTCATTTTTTGCAATCCGATTTCATCAACGGATTCGATTTTGCCAAGGTTCCTGTTATTCTCGCATCAGCTCCCAATAGTATCAGTACGCATTACCATTGGGGTTTGGTTCCCGCTTGGTCTAAAGACCTGGAGTTTAGAAAAAACACCCTCAATGCCCGTATCGAGACCCTTGCAGAAAAACCCAGTTTTGCCAAAAGCACTGCCAACCGCTGTTTGGTAATTGCTTCCAGTTTTTTTGAATGGCATTGGAACGATGAAAAAGGAAAATCTAAAGACAAATACGAAATTTTCTCAGCTCAAGACGAGTTGTTTGCCTTTGCCGGAATTTACGATACGTGGTACAATCCACAAGAGGGCCGGCCCTATAACTCTTTTGCAATAGTAACTACCGCGGCCAATCCTCAAATGGAGTACATTCACAACCACAAAAAGAGAATGCCCATACTGTTAAAAAAAGAAGACGAAGCCGCTTGGTTGGATGCCAAAAACAATTTCAGAGCCTTTGCATTTCCCTATACGGCAGAGCTTTTGGCATTCAAAGTTTCACAATAAGAAACCTACATCCGGTTGCATCACATATATTTTGTATTACCCTTTGCATAGCCAATTCGACCAAAGTTTTCCTGTTCAATGCTGTAGAAATTGCATTAACGGTGAGCATTTTTATTGAAAAGTTTCTTTTTATAAATACCTAAAATGTTACTCAAATTGGCTTGATTAAACTATTTAATATTCAATAGGTTTCAATAGTTGGTTGGGTCAATTTTTAATTTTTTTATCTTACAAAAATGTCACTGTCATACCTTCAACTCTTTCTAGAAATATATAAAATAAGATATTATTTCGTTTTTTAACATTTAAAAGGTACTTAGAAATAAATAAAAACCAATCTAAAAAAAAAGAGTATCGTTTTTTTAACCATCCTATTGAAAAGCAACTATTCCTCTGTTTATTAAAAATTTAAAAAAAAATAGAGGCCTTTTATAATCCTATATTTTTTGGTATATTGCGTTAAAAATTATAACTATTATTTTGTTTGAACTTGAAAGTTATACAATCGTTTTTATTACTAATGTTTTTGATGGTTTGCATCAATGGGGTTTCTCAACAAACATTAACCGGTGAAAAAGCCCTAAAAAAAGCAGAAGAATTGGCCGTAGCAGCCTATGAAAAAAAAGAAACATTTCAAGGGGAACGTTTACATATAATCTCCCAAACAGTGGATTTGTTGAACCAAGTTCAAGGGTATGAAAGAAGAAAAATTAAAGTGTATTATGCCGTTGCTAATTTTTTTCACTTTGCTAAACTTCACCAAGAAACCATAAAAACAGGTCTGGAAGCCAAAAGACTTCACTTGTATTCCAAAGAACTATTAACCCCCGAAGAGGCAAACATTCAACGATTAGATATTAGTTACATCTATCATTTGTTGGGAGATGCTTATGAACATTTAAACCAATTGGATAGTGCTGCTCATTACTATAGAAAACGTATCAAAATCAATGAATTTGAAAAAAGCATAGAACATTCAACATCTTTAAACAACTATGGGATTTTTCTTGACGCTAAAATAAAGAATAAAAATGCTGCTTTAAACTATTACCAAAAAGCTTATCAGATAACTAAAGAGAATTTCCCGGAACATTATTTGTTGGCAAGTATCCGTGATAATATAGCTGATATTTATCGGGAATTGAAAAAGTTTCAGGAAGCCAATCAGCTTTATGAAGAAAACTTCCGTTATTTTTCAAACTTCAAAAACAATTCAGGAGCATATGAAGATGTTTCACGTTTGGTTAGTGCTGGGGCTCAATACATGGCAACTTTTTTTGAATTAGGTGAAATCAGCCGAGGATTGCGTCAATTTGAGGATTTAGAAATCTTGCTCAAAGGCGTTCCATTACCTCCTGAGGTCCGACTTGAATTTTTAAAAGCTAAAGAAACCTATTTCGAAAAACAAAATAAGCTTGTAGAGGCCAATCACATCGGAAATCAAATTTTAAAGCTCTCAGACAGTATTAATGATGCCCGAATAGACCATACCACAAAAACACTTGAGGTCATGAATACTCTTACCTTAAATAAGGTGCAACTTAAAAATGAATTAGACCGAAAAGAAAAAGAAAACACCATCAAAAATCAACGATTAATACTTTGGATTGTCATCTTGATGGCCTTGATTGTTGCTGGTTCTCTCTTATACCTATACAAAAACAGACAACAACGCAACTTGAATCTCCAAAATGAGAAATTATTATCTCAAAAACTATTGGAAATAACTGTATTAAAGAATAAACAACTTGAATCTGAAATAGAATCCAAAAAACGAGATCTTACGGATTTTGCAATTAATCTTTCCCAATCAATGGAATGGGCCGAAGAATTAAAAGAAAAAATTGCAGAAAAAAAACTCGAAATAACTCCGGAGGGAAAAAAACTATTTACAGAATTAGAACAGGAAATCGATTTGAAAATAAAGTTTGATGAAAACAATCAAGAATTTTTACAACGCTTAGATGCTCTAAGTGATTCTTTTTATTCCCAACTCAAAACCCTTTATCCGAATCTTACTAAGACCGAACTTCGACTTTGTTCCCTTATTCGATTAAAATTAGAGCCAAAACAAATTGCCAATTTGCAGAACATTTCTCTTCCGTCTCTTCATACGGCTCGGTATCGCTTACGAAAAAAAATGAATTTATCAGAGTCTGTTAATTTGGATAAAGTCATCCAAGAATTGTAAAGTCCATCTACATTTTTGAAAGAATTTTCGAGTTGTCTAGTATTTGTCTAGGCCAATTTGTTGGGGTCAAATGGCAGTTTAAATAGTTTTACTATACATTAAATTGTAATAAAACTAAACAACAACTCACTATGAAATTAACACTACAATTACTTTCTGTTTTTTTTCTTTTTGGTGTTACTTCAACAATTGCCCAAGTAGGTATCAACACCATTACACCCAATGCACAATTGGAGATAAAATCGTCAAATGAAGCCACACCTTCCAATACCGACGGTTTAATTATTCCCAAAATTAACACCTTTCCGGCAACCAACCCCACCGTGGCTCAACAAGGAATGATGGTCTATTTAACCACCGCCTCGGGAGGTAATGCCCCCGGATTTTATTATTGGAACAACCCCACGACGTCGTGGTTGCCCATTGGAGGCATTATTGCTCCGGGTTGGAACTTATTGGGGAATGCAGGGACTGATTCTTCAGTTAATTTTATTGGTACCACCGATAATCAGGATGTGGTGTTTAGAAGGAATAATATCGAATCTGGAAGGATTGCCCAAACTAACACGGCTTTGGGAACAAATTCATTGGTTTTAAATACCACAGGGTTAAATAATACTGCCCTTGGCAATTCAGCTCTTCCAGCCAACACCACCGGTTTTCAAAATACAGCTATCGGTAGTTTTACACTTTCAAATAATACAACAGCTAGAGATAATACCGCCATAGGTACTTCTGCAATGCAATTTAACACTACCGGACAATTTAACATAGCAGTTGGGTCTTTTGCACTATTTAATAATACAACCGGAAATGATAATGTTGCAATTGGAATAAATTCTCTTTTAACAAATTCCACAGGGAGCAGCAATACTGCTGTTGGTCGAGCTTCACTCTCCAGCAACACTATTGGAGTCAGTAATACTGCATTAGGACGATCAGCCATGGTCTTTAATACAGAAGGAATCAACAATACGGCTACCGGTGAAAATGCCTTGAGAAGTAATACAACTGGTAGTAGAAATGCCGGTTTTGGTCTGAATGCTTTATTTTTTAATACAACAGGGACCGATAATTCTGCATTGGGAATGTTTGCACTTGATGCTAACACCACTGGCTCCGAAAATACCGGTGTAGGGTATGCTTCTAATGTA
The DNA here is from genome assembly GCA_024709705.1 of Flavobacterium sp. Classification (GTDB taxonomy): domain Bacteria; phylum Bacteroidota; class Bacteroidia; order Flavobacteriales; family Flavobacteriaceae; genus Flavobacterium. The sequence goes on from JANJWE010000267.1 coordinate 5,090, forward strand.
GGGTCTAATAATTTAACCAATGCCACAGCTGTTGGTGCTCGGGCCCGAGTTAATGCCAGCAATGCCTTGGTATTGGGAAGCATTAACGGAATCGCCGGTGCTACAGCCACTGTGAATGTGGGAATTGGCACCACCACGCCCTTAGACCGTTTGCACGTGGAAGGGAATATCCGTATGGTGGATGGCAACCAAGCCGCCGGTCGGGTATTGACCAGTGATGCCAACGGAACCGCTACCTGGCAAAATGCCTCGGCTAATGCCTGGGGGTTGTTAGGAAATGCGGGGACTAATCCTGCTACCAATTTTATAGGTACAACCGATAATCAGGATGTGGTGTTTAGACGTAACAACACCATTTCCGGGAGAATAGGGGCATCTAATACAGCATTTGGACTTGGAACTCTTACAAATAATACAACAGGAACTTCTAATACTTCCACTGGGGTTAATGCACTTAACACTAACACTATTGGTACTAATAATACTGCTTATGGAGGCGATGCACTTCGACTAAATACTACAGGAAATAATAATACTGCCATTGGTCGAGGTAATCTTTTTGATAACACCACCGGTATTAATAATACTTCTCTTGGAGTTGATGGACTTCATTTTAGTACTTCCGGAAATAATAATACTGCCATTGGACTCAACTCATTGTTCTTTAACTCAACCGGTTCAAACAATGTGGCTCTAGGTATATTTTCATTGGATGCGAATACGACAGGATCAGAAAATACGGGTGTTGGACTTCGAGCTAATGTTGGAGTTAACAATTTAACAAATGCAACCGCGATAGGAGCAAGAGCTTTGGTTGGTGCCAGTAATTCCATGGTTTTAGGAAGTATCAATGGAGTGAATGGAGCTACAGCTACTGTAAATGTGGGAATTGGCACCACCACGCCTTTAGACCGTTTGCACGTGGTGGGGAATATCCGTATGGTAGATGGCAACCAAGCTGCCGGTCGGGTATTGACCAGTGATGCCAATGGTACTGCAACCTGGCAGAATGCCTCGGCTAATGCTTGGGGGTTATCAGGAAATGCCATTGATTTTTTTAGTTTTCTAGGAACCACTAATGAGCGGGATTTGGTTTTCAGACGAAATAATGTCATCGCTGGTAGGTTAGATCCAAACAATGTTTCTTTAGGAGTTAACACCCTTACAACTAGTGTAGGTTTTGAGAATGCCGTTATAGGGGCCTTAGCCATGCAAAATAACGCCAACGGAAACCGCAATAGTGCTCTAGGTTTCCGTGCTCTACAAGCCAATATAGGAGGAAACTTTAATTCGGCTTCTGGAGCCTTTTCTTTACTAAACAATACCACCGGAAACAACAATACAGCATCCGGTTACGAAGCACTACTCAATAACATTGGAGGTCTGCGAAATACCGCAATGGGTTCAGGAGCTTTATCCACCAATACTACCGGAAGTGATAATACGGCCTTAGGTTCACTTTCAAATGTTGGGGCAAATAATTTAACCAATGCCACTGCCATCGGTGCCCGTGCCCGAGTGGATGCCAGCAATGCCCTAGTATTGGGTAGTATCAATGGCACAAACGGAGCCACCGCCACTACCAACGTAGGTATCGGCACCACCACGCCCCAAGACCGCTTACATGTGGTAGGTAATATCCGTATGGTAGATGGCAACCAAGCCGCAGGTAGGGTATTGACCAGTGATGCCAATGGTACTTCCACTTGGCAAAATGTAACCGCCAGTGCTTGGGGATTATTGGGAAATGCCGGAACTAATCCAGCAACAAATTTTATAGGTACTACGGATGATCAGGATTTGGTTTTTCGTAGAAACAATACAATTTCCGGAAGAATTGCTACGAGCAATACTGCCTTTGGTTTGGATTCGTTTTTAACAAATACAACTGGAGCAAGTAATACAGCTATTGGAATCAGTTCGCTCACAGCCAAC
>JANJWE010000161.1 GCA_024709705.1 Flavobacterium sp.
ATACGAAGGCAATCCATGTTTCAGGTACTGTTAATTTTAAAATCAATACCCCGGGAATAAAACAAATTACGGCACTTAATACAAGCACCCAGCCGGTTAATTGATGAACAGATGAATGAAATTTCATAATTTAGGTTCTAAATTTGAAAGAAGATTTAATTTCTGAACTTACTTTCTCTGCTTTTTCAAGAGTTTCTGAAAAAACCAAGATAGAAAAAAGCTTGTGCTTTTTGGCAAAATTATATACAACTGCATAATAAGGACCTATTTTACTAACCGAATGCAGTGCCGTTATTTTGTCTTGAAACAGAGTTGATTCTTCTTTGATAATAATGGCATTTTGTCCCAATTGAGAAGCTAAGTTTTGAATAGAGCCTTCTTTAGAATTTTTTAAAATTTTTAGAGCTACTTCTTCTGAAGCTGAAATATTAAGTTCTACAGGATAGGTTGAATCCAACATTAAAATTAAACTACCTTGGTGTAAAACCTGATACATTTTAATAAGAGTAGTTCCTGCTTCTGTAACTACTTGTTCATCAGTAACAGTGGGAGTGCCAGGCAAGGTTAAGCTGTATTCCGGAGTATACACCGATTGTGCATTTAGATAAAAACCTAAAAATAAAAGAATTACTATTAGTGAGCTTTTTTTCATGGTAAAAATTTCGGTTTCAAAATCTAAAAGTACTATTTTTACGTGATAAAATAAGAGATTATGTCAAAAATTGAATGGAAAACCGCAAAAGAATTTGAAGATATTACCTATAAAAAATGCAATGGTGTAGCTCGTATTGCTTTTAATCGTCCGGAAGTTCGCAATGCTTTTAGACCCAAAACTACAGCCGAGTTGTACCAAGCCTTTTATGATGCACAAGAAGATACGTCTATTGGCGTTGTTCTACTTTCTGCCGAAGGGCCATCTCCAAAAGATGGGGTTTATTCGTTTTGTAGCGGAGGAGATCAGAGAGCTCGTGGGCATCAAGGTTATGTAGGAGACGACGGTATGCACCGCTTGAATATATTGGAGGTTCAACGTTTAATTCGTTTTATGCCCAAAGCAGTAATTGCAGTAGTTCCAGGTTGGGCTGTGGGTGGAGGTCATAGTTTACATGTAGTTTGCGATTTGACTTTAGCCAGTAAAGAACATGCTATTTTTAAACAAACCGATGCCGATGTTACTAGTTTTGACGGCGGTTACGGGTCGGCTTATTTAGCAAAAATGGTGGGTCAAAAAAAGGCTAGAGAGATTTTCTTTCTGGGACGTAATTATTCTGCCCAGGAAGCATTTGAAATGGGAATGGTTAATGCGGTTATTCCTCATGACGAATTGGAAGATACGGCATATGAATGGGCACAGGAAATATTGGCAAAATCTCCAACTTCTATCAAAATGTTGAAATTTGCCATGAACTTGACCGATGATGGCATGGTAGGACAACAAGTGTTTGCAGGAGAAGCTACACGTCTTGCCTATATGACAGATGAGGCTATTGAGGGAAGAAATGCTTTCTTGGAAAAACGAAAACCCAACTTTGAAAAAAAATGGATTCCGTAATCTAAAGATCTAAAAAAGCTATGAATGATTTTTCAAATGAGGTTCAGTTTCCTGAGGGATTACCTCAATTAGAAACGGTTTCATTAACTCCGTTAGAGAGGGCATACTATAAAGTTGTTTTTTTAAGTAATTTATTTATTTCAATACTTTTGATAGGGATTGCTATTCCTGTTGTCTATTTAACGAATCTCAATTCATTTTACACTTTACTTATATATTTGGGTATTGGTATTCTAATATTGGTTCTTTTTGTCTTTTCCTATTTTAGTGTTCAAAATAAAGGCTACGCCTTGCGAGAAAAAGACATTATGTTGCGTAAAGGAGTTTTGGCAACTAATCAAACGGTGGTTCCTATAAACCGTATTCAACATGTTGGAATACATGAAGGAATTGTATCCAGATTTTTTGGTTTGTGTGAATTGCAAATATTTACTGCGGGTGGAAGTTCTAGCGATATCAGTATACCCGGAATTCCAAAATCTACAGCTGAGAAAATTAAATCATTTCTTTTGAATCAAATCAGTTTGGAAGAGGAAATATCAGATGATGTTGCGAGTGTGTCTGATGAACTAATGCCAAACGAAACGGACAAATCTGTTAATGATGGAAATTAAAGAGCATGATTTTTCATCACCACAACAACAATCCATTAAGGGAATTGTAATTCTATTCGCAGATTCTATTCAGGAGTTTGTGAGAGCCATGTGGGCTCCAATTCTTTTACTTTTATATAAATTAGATACTACCAAATTAGGAGTTGTGGGATTAATAGTATTGGGAGTCACTGTTTTTTTAATAACCATAGCTTATTTGCAATATCGAAATTTTACCTTTTATCTTGACAAAAAACAAAATGAGTTTATTATAAATAAGGGAGTTTTTAAAAAAAGTAAAATTACCATTCAACTTTCAAAAATTCAACAGGTTACTATCAACCAGTCACTAATCCAAAAGCTTATTGGAGTTTACAGTTTAGATGTTGATACAGCAGGTAGTTCAAAAAAAGAGGTAAGTTTGAGAGCTATCGACAATGATTTAGCAGTTTATCTTAAAGAGACTTTATTGGCTGTCAAAGATACTACAGCCTCTCAATTGCATCCGAATCCGAATTCTGAGCATCCCTTCATAAAGTTAAAAGGGCTTACTCTTTTGAAAGTTGGACTCACCTCAAATTATGGAAGAAGTATTGCATTGATTATTGGTTTCTTCGCTTCAATTTATGGCGGTTTTCAAGATGTTATAGAATCCAAAACGGTAGATGAAGCGTTTCTAAACACTTGGATTGATAAAAGCATGGCGTTTTTTTCAATTTCGGTATTTGTTTTTTTAGGACTTATAGTTTTGCTGTTATTTAATTTAATTCGAACTGTTGTTAAATATTTCGATTATACTATAAAATTAGACAAAGGGGCATTGGCCATTTCACAAGGTTTGCTGGCTAAAAAAAACACGTTATTACGTCCGGTAAAAGTTCAATTAACCTCAATTAGACAAAATTATTTTCAGCAGAAGTTAAATTTATCTGATTTAGTCATTAAGCAGGCTACTTCAGCCAATCCGGATCAAAATCCATCCAAGGATTCTGCCGTTGATGTTCCGGGATGTGATTCTGAGGAAAAAGAGACTTTACTGAAAATGATTTTTTCAACCCAACCCCAATTTAAAGAAATTTTAAAACCTAATATTCGATTTTTAATTTTCGCTTTTTTGTTAGGAGTCTTTATGCCGGTAACTGTTTTTGTCGGATTTTGGTTTTTTGGTTTTTCACATTTAGAGCACTACTGGATAGGCGTTGGGTTTTATTGTTTATTGGTTAGTGTTTTGGTTTTTTTCAGATATAAAAACGCGACTCTTTTTTTAGGGGAAGAGTTTGTTGCGGTTAAACAAAACGCATGGGATGTGGCATATACCTATCTAGAGACTTACAAAATTCAAGGTGTAACCACAAAACAATATCTGTGGCACAAAAAATCAGATTTGGTTCACCTAACGCTTCATACAGCAGCGGGTGATCTTCATTTTAATTACGTTTCTTTTTCAAGAATTAAACCCTGGATTGATTTGTGGCTTTATCAAGTAGAGCAAAGCCAAAAAAGTTGGATGTAGCGTATAAATTAAATTACCTTTGTAATCAAATAATTGTTTAAATCATGAAACATTGGATTGAAGCCGCTCGTTTGCGAACATTACCTTTATCAGTTTCCGGAATACTTGTAGGTAGTTTTTATGCCTTAGCAAAACCCACCGAAACGGTTTTAACTCCCACTCAAGTATTCAGTTGGAGAATATTTATTTTGCTGTTACTTACAACCATTGGACTTCAGGTTTTGTCAAATTTTGCAAACGATTATGGGGATGGAGTGAAAGGAACAGATAATGCAGATCGCATTGGACCTCGGAGAGCTATACAATCCGGAGTTATTACACCAAAATCAATGAAAATAGCTATTATTTTAACAGCTTTAGTCACATTTTTCTTTTCTGTTCTTCTGATTTATTTTGCATTTGAATTCAAATATTTCTATTATTCCATCTTTTTTCTTTTACTTGGTATAGTCGCTATTGCTTCAGCCATTCGTTACACAGTTGGTAAGAAAGCCTATGGCTATAAGGGCTTTGGAGATGTCTTTGTCTTTATATTTTTTGGACTTGTTAGTACTTACGGTTCGTATTTTATGTTTTCTAAATATTTGGATTGGACGCTTCTCCTACCGGCTGTAGCAATTGGATTTTTGAGTGTCGGGGTGTTGAATTTGAATAATATGCGGGATGAAGAATCGGATAGAAAAGCCGGAAAAAATACAATTGTAGTGAAAATTGGGGGAGCAAAAGCAAAGCAGTACCACTATTTTCTTCTTATTACAGCTA
>JANJWE010000163.1 GCA_024709705.1 Flavobacterium sp.
GGATTTCTTCCAATTGGTATTTTATTTTGTTTTGTAAAACTTGATTCTCCAGATTCAACTCTAAATTGGCATCTTGTACTTTCAATTTGGCTATTTTGTAATTTCCTCTTTCTTTTCTGAGAAATAAAGGAAAACTAAAATTGATGCCGTATTTGTAGTTAACGGTATTAAAGTCCTGGATAAAATCGGGTTCTGATAAATAATTGTAATTCAAATCTATTCGGGGTTTAAGTAAATCACCTTTCAATCGTTTATCTACTTCCAAAATTTCCAATTTGTTTTGTAGGGCTTTGATTTTCGGATTATTTTCTATAACCAAATCTGAAAAAAGCAAACCATTGGTTTTGAGGGTATTTTCTACTTTTTTATCCAATTCTTTCTCAGGTATAATGTTGTCTTGTAATTCCAGAGGAACCAAATTATCCCACCATAAAAAGTTGGATAATTCCAATTTGGATTTTAAAAGTTTTAATCGAGATTGTTCTAAACTTAATTTTCTCGATTTTACTAAAATTCCGGCTTCAATGCTATCAATTGCAGGTCTGTCTCCTTGTTGTATGAGTCCTTTAATACCGTTGAACCGAATTTGAGCATTGTTTAAAAAGGTTTGATACAATTCGTATTCGGTGTAATTTCGATACCAATTAAAATAACTGTTTGCCGCTTGATGTAATATTGAGGCTACTTCCAAATCTCGTTCAGCTTGGGATAAATTATTGTAAATCTTAGCTTTTTTCAAGTCGGCCATTCTTTTATTTATCAGTAACCCTTGACCGATAGGAACTGCAATACCCAAAGTAGTTAAACCGTTGGCAGGCACTGTGTTTTGTGGATTTAAATACACGCCTTCCATCTGATCAAAACCGGCTTTTATTTCAATGCCGTACCAAGTTGGAATTTTAAATGTACTGTTGAGTAATGAAAAATATTCAGTTGATTTGAACTGCTTGTTTTCGTAATCTACTTCTATTTTCGGGTCAAATCCTCCGCGTGCGGCTATAATTCCGGCTTGAGCCTGATTTACTTCCAGGTTGGCTTGTCTTACTAGGGGATGAAATTGTTTTACATAACCCAAGTAGGCATCCAATGTCATAATAGAATCTATAGTCGTTTTTGAATCTTGGGCTCTCATTGCCAAATTTGAAATGAAAAGGATACCCAATAAGATCAATTTTCTCATGATGGATTTATTTTTTTGCCGTTTCATTTTCTGCTTTTGGAGTGTAAAAATCGGGTGGGAATCCGTTTAATTTTCGCCAAATTTCATACCAAATAGGAACGTTATCCAATAAGGCAAATGTGTGTGCTCCTGCACCAATACTAAGCTGTTTTGGCCAAGGTTTATCTTTTGGGTCTTGGGCAATTAATACCCGATATTTACCATTGGTACTGATGAAGTTTTCAATGGCTACAATTTCTCCACCAAATGTTCCATAGGAGGCATTGGGCCATCCGCTAAAAACGATTGTTGGCCAACCGTCAAACCAAATTCTAACTTTTTCGCCTTTGTGTATAAGTGGAAGATCTATAGGGTCAATATACGATTCTACGGCAATATCATATTTGGCAGGCATTATACTCACAATTGGAGTTCCTTCTTTTATGGTTTCGCCAATACCCGACTGTAAGGCTCTGTTTACATAACCGTTTTGTGGAGCTTTGATATAATAAAGTTCATTTCTGATTTTATAGTTGGTCACTTGGTTTTGAAGTTTATTTACTTGGGCTTCGGTGTCAAATTGACTGCTTAGTGCGGTAAATCTGTCACTTTGAGCTTTTGATAATTTATCAGTATATTCAGCCGTAATGCGGTTGATTTCCACTCGAGCATTTATCAATTCATTTTTAGCGGCCAAGAACTTATTTTGCTGCGTAATGATTTTAGCTTCAGCATCTTGTAATTTCAGTCGTTTTTCTTCCAAGTCGGTTACCGCTTTGAGCCCTCTTTCATTCAATTCTTGTGATCGTTTGTATTGGGTTTGAGCAATTTTAAGTTGGGTTTTAACAGCTTCCAAATCCATGCTGTCACTTCGTACTTTTAATAGAGATTGCTCTATTTTATTTCGGGCTTGTTCCAATTTGAGAATGCGTTCTCGTTCAATGGCCGAAATTTGATTGGCCAATGATTTGGCTTTCTCTTCATACGAACCTTCAGAGAGCATTTTGGCTTTCATTTGACTTTCGGTATTGGCTACCAAATTGGGGTCAAAATAATCTTCTTTGATCTCTGATATAAATAAAATTGTATCACCTTTTTTTACATATTGACCTTCGGCAACATACCATTTTTCTATTCTACCCGCTATGGCTGTATGAACGGTTTGCGGTCTTTGTTCCGGGGAAACCGTTGTAACATAACCTGTACCTTGTATGTTTTGTGTCCAAGGTAAGAGTAAGAACATTATGCTACCAATTAAGAACCCTATTAATAATTTGTTGAACATTTTAAAATAAGGCCTTGAATTCAAGGATTGTATGGTCTTGAAACGATTCAAATCCAATTTGTCGTGTAAATTATTTTTAGTTATATTCAACATACCTTTACGAATCAGAGATTAATTTACCTTTTTCTAAAACTATAGTTCTTTTGCATTTTTGTTTCCAATACGGATTTTTTGAAATCACAAACACGGTCCATTTGTGAGTAGGGTCTAAAATAAAATCGATAATTTCATTAGCCAATTCGGTATCCATTTTATCAAAAGGATCCTCCAGAAACAAAACTTTAGGATTCGAAACAATGGCTCGAGCTAATAGAATTTTTTGGGTGGTGGATGACGAAAGTTGTTTTCCGTCTGTTAAAATAATTTCATCCAAACCATTGGGAAGTTTTTTGATTTCTTCAGTGAGTTTGATTTTATCCAAAACCCACTTTAATCTTTCGTTTGAAATCATTTCGCTTTTAAAAGTTATGTTTTCCAAAACACTGCCTTCAAATGTAGTTTGTCCGGCGGTTACAATTCCAATTTGAGAACGGTATTGTGCTTTGTTTACTTTGGTATAGTTTTCATCATTGATGTAAATACTCCCAGTTTTAGGTTCTAAAAGACAAGCCAAAATTCGGAGAAATGTGCTTTTTCCGGAGCCGTTTTTACCCTCAATGAAAACGGTTTCTCCTTGGTTGACTTTCAAACTTATGGCATTGAGTACTTTTTTGGTCGAATCGGGAAAACTGTAACTCAATTGATCAATTTCAAATTGAAGATTGGTGTAACAATGGGTTCTTTTTTCCTGATTCTGTTCGTCTTCAATTTCTAAATCTACTACTTGGCCAATTTTTTCAACCGAGGTTAAAACATCATAAAAGGTTTCAAGGCCAATTATGATTTTTTCTACGGAATTGATTACCAAAAGAATAATGATTTCTGCAGCTACAAATTGCCCAATATTCAGTTGTTGGTTAATCACCAAAAATCCACCAATTAAAAGTAACCCGGCAGTAATTATGATTTTAAACCCGACCAATTGGATGAATTGTTTTTTAATCACTTGAAAGTGTTTCTCTCTCGAATTTAAATATTCACCCACATAATTATCGGTTTTTTTCAGTGCAAATTCAGCTTCGGTTTGGTTTTTAAAACCAAAATAATTTCGGGCAATTTCCTGTATCCAATGAGCCACTTTGTATTTGTATTTGGATTCTTTAAGGCTTGTTTTGAGGCCAATTGAAAATGAAATCCTGAAAATCAAATACAAAACAACAAAAAGTAGAAGTCCAAACAATATAAATAAAGGATGATAAACCGAAAGTAAAAGCAATCCAAATATTATTTGTAAAACGGCTTCGGAGTAGTCCAGAATCAGTTTGGCTACACTCTTCTGAACGGTTAACGTATCAAAAAAACGATTGGCTAATTCCGGAGGATAGGCATTATTAAATTCGGTGTATTTGATTTTTGGGAAGCGATACGAAAATTCAAATGCAGAACGAATGAAAATTTTCTGTTGTATCGATTCAGTGATTCGTAGTTGCATGAGTTTTAAAATACCATTGAAACTTACCCCTATGATAACAACCAAAACGAGTATTATCCAAGATAAACTAACTCTTCCGCCTTGTATTAAATTGATAATGGCTTGTACACCCAAGGGAAGAGATAAACTCACAACTCCTGAAAAAATAGCATAAAATAAAACTTGATAAATGTCTTTTTTATCTAGCTTTAACAGGCTGATAAAACGGTTGAGCGGCGATAATTCTTTAGATTCTTTTTTCATTGTAAGTTTAATAACTTAATTGTTTTACTACAAGTTCTGTAAAAAAGTCTGTTGGAGAAATCACTTCAGAGCAATTGGTTATAGACTTGAAGTGATTTTTCAAATAGTGTTGATGTAAAGCTCCTTCAACTACCATAGATGCCAAACTTTTGGCGTGTGTGTAATTGGGGTTTACGGCCCATATGATTTCAATTAATCGTGTAATAACTCTTTTGTAAATCAAGAAATACCCTTCTTTGTTTTCTTCATCAACTTCTTTGGTTAAATAGGATTTAGAAAACTCACAAATGATAATTCTACTCAAAACCACCTCGTTAATATGTGGGTGATTGTTGTCTTCACTGGCCTCTTCGGTTACAATAGCAAGTGCTTTTACCAATTTTTCTTGAGGATTGGTAATGCTATTTGTAGTTAAAACCAACTTGATTTCAATCCATCCCCAATACCAAGAAGTGAGGTATAATAATAATTTGTGTTTGTTTTCAAAGTATCGGTAAATAGAACTTTCATTAGAGCCAATTTTATCACCTAATTTTTTGAATGTAAAATTATCAAAACCAATTTCATCAATCAAAAGTATACTTTTTTCAATAATTTTCTTACCCAATTCTGAAGTCTCGGGGTCTTTTACATATATCTTAGGGCTAATTGCCACTTTTAAACCACCTAAAATAGAATGCATGAGATATAAGTTAATTAAATACATCGCAAATTTAATAGTATTACTATCGTTTTTGAGTGTAATTAACTTAATTTTAATAAAAAAACCACTCTTTAGAGTGGTTTTAATTTTTTAAATTCAATCTACACTAATTCTTTTCCGGTCATTGCATTTGGTTTGGGTATTCCCATTATTTTTAAAAGGGTTGGAGCCATATCGCCCAAAACGCCGTTTTCTATATTTTTTCTTTCAGGGTCAACCAAAATAACCGGTACCGGATTAGTGGTATGGGCCGTATTGGGCGAACCATCCGGATTAATCATGGTTTCGCAGTTTCCGTGATCAGCAATAACTAGGGTGGTGTATCCGTGAGCCAGTGCGGTTTCGATGACTTCTTTTACACAAGCATCAACGGCTTCACAGGCCTTTACAGCGGCTTCCATAACACCTGTATGCCCAACCATATCGCCATTGGCAAAATTCAAACAAACAAAATCAACCTCTTCTTTTTGCAATTCCGGAAGTAAGGCGTCTTTAAGTTCAAATGCACTCATTTCGGGTTTCAAATCGTAGGTAGCCACTTTGGGAGAATTTCGTAAAATACGGGTTTCACCTTCAAAAGGTTCTTCTCGACCCCCGGAAAAAAAGAAAGTAACGTGAGGGTATTTTTCCGTTTCGGCTATTCGAATTTGTTTTTTATGGTGTTTTTCCAAAACCTCACCAAGGGTTTCTGTAATGTTGTCTTTGTTGTAAATAACTTTTATGTTTTGAAACGTTTCATCATAATTGGTCATAGTCACATAGTACAAGTCCAATTTGTGCATATTTTGTTCGTGAAAGTCTTTCTGAGATAAGGCTTCTGTAAGCTGTCGACCTCTGTCGGTTCTAAAGTTGAAAAAAATCACCACATCGCCGTTTTCTATTTGTGCCAATGGTTCACCTTGCGAATTAGTCATGACAATAGGTTGGATAAATTCATCTGTAATATCGGCATCATAACTTGCTTGAATGGACTTTGTAGCATTTTGAGAATGGGTTCCCATGCCGTTAACGACCAAGTCGTAAGCCAGTTTAACACGTTCCCAGCGTTTGTCTCGATCCATGGCATAATAGCGGCCGCAAATAGAAGCCAATTGAGTCGAAGTATTTTGAATGTAATTTTCCAAATCGGCTATATACCCTTTCCCGGATTTAGGGTCAACATCACGACCATCTGTAAAGGCATGAATAAAAACATCCTCCAAGCCAAAATCTTGAGCAGCATCAATCAATCCTCTTAAATGAGAGGTATGAGAATGAACTCCGCCATCTGAAACTAAGCCTAAAAAATGAACCTTTTTGTGATTGTTTTTGGCATATGAAAAAGCGTCTTGCAGCACTTTTTCCTGATTTAAAGTTTTGTGTTGAACCGCCAAATTGATTCTTGTTAATTCTTGGTAAACAATTCTTCCGGCACCCAGATTCATATGGCCTACTTCAGAATTTCCCATTTGTCCTTCCGGAAGTCCAACGTGAAGTCCGTCGGTTCGCAATTCGGCATGAGCATATTTTTGATATAACGAATCTATAAATGGGGTTTGAGCTTGATCTATTGCAGAAACTTTAGGGTCTGGAGAGTGCCCCCAACCATCTAAAATCATTAAAATTACTTTATGGTTCATCGTTGAATAAATTTCAACAAATATAAGCAATACACTGAAGAAACAGGAAGGGATTATGCTTTTTTAAACCAATTTTTTGCTTGATTGTAATCAATAAAATACCTCAAACTAACCGAAAATATATGGTTTAAGTTGTTTTGAAAAACACTTTGGGCATTGGACCCATAACTTTTATCAATGTCTCTGGAAAAATTTTGGGCATTGTTGCGGTACAAAGCTGTAATTTGACTGCCCGGTGCAAACCACCAGGAGTAGGAAAGGTCAAAGTTCCATAAATTGAAGTTGGCATCTTTTACTTCATTGTAGGTGTTATTAAGTTCAAAAGTTCCGTCATTGAGTAAAGTGTGAAACGCAATATTTTCTGCAAATGACCAATAATGTCTTGCGGATAAATTGAATGTCATTTTATTGTTTATGGCCAGTTTTCCGGATAAACTGTTGCTAACAGTAGTACGGTTTCGCTCGGCTAGAATTACTTCATCATCTGCAAAATCTACCCATCCGATATCTGAATTTTGACGACTAAAATTGGCACTGTAAATAAGCGTAAATTTATCATTAAATCGATACCTTGGACTCACAAAGAAATTGTAGTCCATTCGGTTTTCTTGGTCGTATAGGCGAATGGAAGGTTCAATATCAAGTGCAAATCTGCGGTTGTAATTGGAAGAAAAATAGATAAAGGCATTTCCACTGGCCGGTACAGCCAAAAAACTTCCCGCTTTTCGAGGTTCATAAAAATCGTAGGTAACGGTTGGATTGGTACTAATGCCGTATCCAATGTAGTCGTTTTTTAAAGTGGTAGAATTTACATTAGAGGAAAACCAATGGTCTTGTTTTTTACCGGTAGTGTTTTCAAATTCTACATAGTAGTTGGCGTTGATTCTAAAAGAGTTGTAATTTTTGGTAGGATTTAATATGCGGTAGTTGAAGTTGCTGTAAAAATTAACATAATTGGTAACAAAATTGATTCCCAAGTCGTTGTTGTAAAAATCTTTG
>JANJWE010000033.1 GCA_024709705.1 Flavobacterium sp.
TTAGAATCGTTACCTACACGATTGACACCTATCACACAACATAAATTTTCTATGGCTCTAGCCTTGAGCAAAGCATCCCAGGCATTGATACGAGTACTTGGCCAATTGGCAACATAAATAATACAATCGTAATTTTCTAAATTTCTCACAAAAACCGGAAAACGCAAATCATAACAAACTTGCAAACAAATTTTCCAACCTTTAAAAGATATAATCTTTTTGACATTGCCCGGTTGGTAAACTTTATCTTCTCCTGCTAATGAAAACAAGTGTTTCTTATCATAATACTCTAAATTTCCATTTGGAAAAACAAAAACCATACGATTGTAAAATTGATGGTTTTCAGAAACAACCAAGCTTCCGGTGATAGCAACCCCTTTATTTTGGGCGGTTTCTTTCAACCAATTGAGGGTAATTCCGGTCATTGATTCGGCAACACTCTCGGGATTCATAGTAAATCCTGAAGTAAACATTTCGGGTAAAACAATAAGATCTGAATCTGTAACCTGATTCAATTGTGACTCAAAATAGGCCCTGTTTTGTGAAGGATCTTCCCAAGCTAAAGGGGCTTGAATTAGCGTAACTCTCATTGGTATTGAATTTGGTTAAAGATACTAAATCTCTTTTCCGATTGAAAATCGTATCTTCACAAAAAAATGATGAAAAAAAAATTTCTTTTTATTCTCTGTTTTATTCCAGTATTAGCAATAGCTCAACCCCAAAACTCTTCTGTTGATTTTTGGGAAAAATTGCAAAATTTATGTGGAAAATCTTTTGAAGGCAAAATCACAGACGCTCCCGAAAATGACTCCTTTCGTGGAAAAAAATTAGTCATGCAAGTAAAAAGCTGTGAAGCCAATCAAATTCGGATTCCGTTTTATGTAGGTGACGATAAATCCAGAACATGGATATTGATCCTTGAAAAAGGTTTGATTACCCTTAAACACGATCATCGCCATGAAGACGGCTCACCGGATAAAATTACACAATACGGCGGAACTTCTTCTAATACCGGTTTATCGGGAATTCAAATTTTTCCGGCGGACCAACAAACAAGTGATTTATTGCCCAACGCATCTACCAATGTGTGGTGGATTACGCTGGATGAAAAAACCTTTACCTATAATCTTCGACGATTAGGAACAGATCGGGTTTTTTCGGTTTCGTTTGATTTAACTAAACCCGTTGAATGTTCTGATTCCCCTTGGGGTTGGAAGAATTAGTAGCTCACAGAAAACACGGAAATCACAGAATTCTTTGGTCGAAGGCTTTGAAACCTGACATGAGCCGGAAAGGCGACTGGAAAGCAAACTTGAAACCTGAAACCTGAAACTTGAAACAAAAAAACAAAACACATCTACTCCACCGTTATCTCATCCACAAAAATAAACGCTTCGCCATTAAATGGGAATCCTTGGTGCCATTCGGGTAGTTTGCCAAAGTTGGTAGCTTTTACTTTTACATAGCGAGCTTTTACAGGCTTTTTAACGCTTTTAAATCCTTTGAGGACGGAATTGTACTCTTTCGGGTCAATCGTATTATTTTGTGTGTCAAAAAGGGTAAAATTTACGTTGTCATCCGAAATATAGTATTCTACTTTTGTTGGCATTAATATCCAAGAGCGGGTGTCTTGTAAAAAGTTGGCTGTAATTTGACTGATTTCACGGGTGGATTGCATATCAATCACCGCTTCAAAATCTTGGGATTGATAGCCTTGCCAATCGCCTTTTCGCCAATTTTCGGTACCAAAAATTCCGTCTATCAAGCCTTCCGGACCACCGGCATGGTATTGCGGATTGTAGGTTGATTTGATGTCGATAGTAAAATTGTTGGGCTTTTTAAAGAAGGTGGCGGAAACGGTTGCACTTAAAGGCACAATAGATTCAAGAGACTCTCTAAAATAGGTCTCAATGGTTGATGTTTTACTAATTTCAAATGGTTCAAAGTAGGATATAAATTCTGGATTATTGTTTAATTCATCAATAACACGATAATAAACAGCTTGTCCTCTAAATTTTCTTTCAGATAAAGTAGAATGTGTAATTTCTATCTTCATTTTATCCTTAAAAGCTTTACCTTCAGCAAGAATAACCGGAACAACCGAAAGATTCCTAACAAAATAATTTCTGTCCGGCATTTCTCTTAAATTCAATCCAAACATACGATCATTGGTTGATTTTTCAATCGTTCCAGAAGTTCCATCCTCAAAATTTACTTTCATTTTATCAAAATACGGCTCAGTATTAGTCCAAAAAGGTTGTCCGGGAGTTACATTATACATTCCCATCGCACTCAACACATACCACGCACTCATTTGGCCGCAATCTTCGTTGCCAATTAGTCCGTCGGGGTCATTTTTATAGAAATTGTCTAAAATGAAATGTACTTTTTCTTTGGTTTTTTCAGGTTTGTTGACAAAATTGTACAAATACGCCACATGATGACTCGGTTCGTTTCCGTGAGCATATTGCCCAATTAAACCGGTTATATCGACTTGATGACGACCGGAAGTTTCGCTGACACTATTGAACATTTCATCTAATTTAGCTTCAAATTTGGCTGCCCCACCCATGGCTTCAATCATTCCATCTATATCTTGTGGCACAAAAAAGGTGTATTGCCAACCGTTCGCTTCGGTGTAATTATTGTTCACTTCTTTTGGGTCAAAAGGTTTATCCCAACCCCCATTTTTCTTGGGTTGAATAAATCCGGTTTCCCAATTAAACAGGTTTTTCCAATTTTGCGAACGAAGCATGAAGTACTCGTAATCTTCTTTTTTATCTAATAATTGAGCCATTTGAGCGATGCACCAATCGTCATACGCATATTCCAAGGTTTTGGAAACACTTTCGTGTTCATCATCAATCGAAATAAAACCTTGTTTTTTGTAAGCATCCAACCCTAAATGATCGAGCATAGCGGAATATTTGGCGGCTTCATAGGCTTTTTCGTAATCAAATCCTTTAATTCCTTTCACCATCGCATCAGCAATCACGGAAACAGAATGGTAACCAATCATACAATCGGTTTCGTTGGAAGCGAGTTCCCAAACGGGTAAGCGACCGCCTTGTTCGAACTGTTTGATAAAGGTGTTGATGTAATCGGAGGTGCCTTTTTTATCAATCAAGGTATACAGCGGATGAGCGGCACGAAACGTATCCCAAAGAGAAAAAACGGTGTAATAATCAAATCCTTCTGCTTGGTGGATTTTGTTGTCTCGACCTCTATATTTTCCGTCTAAATCTTGAGCAATATTGGGTTGCATCATCGTGTGATACAAAGCCGTGTAGAAAATGGTAAGTTTATTTTTATCTGAAGAAGTCACCTCAATTTTGGAGAGTTCTTTGTTCCATAATTCTTCGGCTGCTTTTTTGACTTTGTTGAAGTCCCAATGGGGAATTTCGGTACTGTTGAGTTGTGCTCCTTCGAATCCTGTGGGTGAAAGGGCTACTTTTACGAGTATTTTGTCACCTTTTTTTACTTTTTTGGAGAAACTAAGGGCAAGTTCAGTCCCTTTGTACAAACCTTCTAGTTTGGTATTTTCACCTTTGACTAAATTAACTTTCAAAGAAACATTAAACTCAATTCTGGCATAAACATATTGGTCGCGAGCCCAAGCTTCACTTCT
>JANJWE010000180.1 GCA_024709705.1 Flavobacterium sp.
GTATTGTTTAACGATTATCAAGTTTTAGAAAATTTATTACAAGGAAGTTTTAAAACAAATGGTATTGAATACGGATTGAAATTCAAAGATGCTTCTCAAACCGATATTTATGGATGGGTTCGATATGTATTGCCCAACACCGACGCGGCTAGCAAAAACATAACAAGAGGTATGATTTTTTATGAAGTAAATTCCATTCCGATGACTGCGGCAAATGAGGCCGATTGGAGAAGAGAGTTAGCCCGAGACTCCTATACGCTTAAGTTTGCAGATTACAATAATGGGGCTATAACTCCAAACGGAGTTTCTATAACACTCCAAAAATCTGAATATACCGAAAACCCGGTTTTTATTACCAATGTTGTAGAAGTTGGACCCCATAAAATAGGTTACCTCATGTACAACGGATTTTATGCCGGTTTTGAGCAACAATTGAATCAAGCTTTTGCCCAATTTTCTGGAGCCGGAGTAACGCATTTGGTTCTTGATTTACGCTATAATTCGGGAGGTTCTGTTAATACAGCAACCCGTTTGGCCAGTATGATTACAGGTCAATTTTCGGGACAAATTTTTGCAAAACAAGAATGGAATGCCAAAGTCGAAGCCTTTTTTAATGCCAATAATCCCAGTGCTTTATTAAATCGTTTTACCACAACTTTATCCAACGGAAATGCTATCAACAGTTTGAATTTATCAAAAGTTTACGTTCTTACTACTGCGACATCGGCTTCTGCCAGCGAATTGTTAATAAATGGCTTAAAACCTTATATTAACGTAGTTCAGATTGGTTTGACTACCAGTGGTAAAAATGTGGGGTCTATAACTTTGTATGATTCTCCTCAACTTACCAATAAACAAAATATCAATCGCAATCACAAATATGCCATGCAACCTATTGTTTTGAAAATAGTGAATCGTGATGGTTTTGGTGATTATCAAAATGGCATAGCTCCACTTATTCAACAATCGGAGGATATCGGAAATTTGGGTGTTTTAGGACAGCCCGAAGAACCTTATTTTGCTACAGCTATCTCACATATTTTAGAGAATGGACGAATGCGTCAGCCCTATGTAGGCGATTTGAAATTAGATTACAAAGACTCCAAATCTTTCAGACCACTGGGTGATGAAATGTATTTGGATGCGGTACCGGAGGGGTTATTAGAATTGTTAAAATAAAAAAAGGGCTCAAATTATCGAGCCCTTTTTGTTAAAACATAAAATTCAATCCTATTTTAACATTTCTTCCTCTTGTGTTATACCCCACGGTTTCCACAAACTCTTCATTCAAAATGTTGTTCACTGCTCCAAAAACAGTCAATCGATTTTTCAATACTTCATATTTTAGTAATCCATTTACCAGTTGATAAGAGCCTAAAAAGACATTGGTAGTTGCAAATGTCCCTCCATCAAAAAACGCATCTCTTCGACTGTCAACATATTGGTAGTTAATGCTGGCAAAAGTTCTAGCATTCACTTGATAATCGAACGCTATATTTCCTTTATGTTTGGGAAGTAATCGGTTCAATTCTTCCGGAATATCCGTAAACGAATAATTTCCGGTCACTCGCAATTTAGAAGAAATGTTATAAGTTAATGTAGTTTCAATGCCGCGTACTCTATTTTCTCCTTCCACATTCACATAATAGGAAGCAAAAGTTTCCGGGTTAAAGAAAAAACCTATCGAATTCGATTCTTCTCTGTAAAAACCAACCGCATTAAACGTTATTTTTTTGTTTAAGAAAGTCATTTCAAAACCTACTTCGGCTGTGGCATTTTCTTCCGGTGTTAAGTCTAAATTTCCGTAAGGCGAATACAATTGATACAAACTGGGTGTGATATAAGCCGTGCTGTAGGAAGTAATTATTTTTAATGGCAATTCTTTAAAATGATACGACGGATTAACATTACAAACCCATTGATTGTCATACACCGAATGTAAATTCAGTCTAGCACCGGCATTTATGTGTAATCCAAATTTTGAATTAAAAACTGCCGTTACATAAGGGTCAACCAAATTAAATTTGGCATTTTCTCGATTGATCACATCAAAAGGCGTTTGCGTTTTCATGTCGTGAAACTGAAATTGTGTCCCCACCACCATAAAAAACAAAGAGTTGAAATTGTATTTGTTCATCGCATCCACCACCACACTTCTTGAGGTATAAACATAGTTGTCTAAACTGCCCGACCACGAATTCAGTTCGTTGTAACTTCGCTCCAACAATGTAAAACCCGAATTGATTTTAAACTCACCATTTCTGTATTTGTATTTCGGATTAAAGCCAAACCGAAATTGCTCCGAAAGCGACACATTTTCCAGCACATCCGGACTGTTTACATTGTCAAACGGGCCATCGTAATCCGTTTTCATGCGGTCGTAATTCGTAAAGAAATCCAATTTCAATTTTGAAGTAGCTTGAAAGCCAATCTTTGCCAACGCATTCACTCTCGAAAAACGGTCTTCTTCAAAATTTTCGCCAGCTGCTTGGGAAATTCCTTTGGTTTCCGTGCTGTTCAAGGAAGCATAATAGTCGATTTTGTTCACCGTACCATTTAACCCAAAACCTTGATTGAAATCTTGCGGATTACCTCTAAAATTTTCACTCGTGTTTTGTGTGCCCAAATGCATGTAAACATTTCCGGCAATTTCTTTTTTTGCCGCTTTTTTCAACGTGATGTTAATTACACCTGAAGCGGCACCAGTACCATATAAAGTGCTGGCTGCACCTTTCATAATTTCTATGCTTTCCACTTGCTCTGCCGGAAGCAATCGCAAGTCGTATTCCAAATTAATTCCGGAAGCATCCGTCATCGGAACACCATCAATGACAATTAATACCTGACGGTTTCTTCCGCCACGAATAAAGTAGCTGAGGTTTTTTCCATTCGCACTTTGGTTTCCGTTGACTTCCAAACCAACCGCTTGACTCAAAACCGTAGCCACCGATTGTCCGGAGTTACGAGCTAAATCTTCTGCCGTGATTTTTTCAATAATTTTACCTGATTTTTCTTTGGACTGCTCAAATTTAGTGTCCGAAATGACGACTTCTTTCAACGAAATCGTGTCTTGTTGTGCCAAAGCACACGTTCCCCATAACGCCAAAATAGCGGTACAGTACCTGAATTTTTGATTCATTTTAAGTTAAAAATAATTTACTAAAAATGGGAGAAAAGCATAGAATTTACCCATACCCAAACCTTTTTTCCCGAAAGTTTGTTACTCAATGTATCAGGCAGGTCTCCTGGCTTGCGTCTTGTTGTTGGCCTTCTCATTCGCCTAGGCGAACAATGGCATGAAAGTGAACAACAAGCTGATTAGCTAACAGTTGCGGGTACAGCTCAGGATTTTGATTGAAGTGATTTATGTTCTGCTTACAGAAAACGCTCACTGCCAACTTTTTCACCTGATTCCCTTTTAATGCTCGGCCCAAAAAAGGCGTTGCAACCCAAATACGAGGCAAAAGTAAACATTTTTAAATAAACCATTCTTAATTTTTTTAGAAGCTATTCCGGCTTTCCGTTCCAAGCTTTTTTGTCTTGTTGTTTTTTTCTAAGGCACAAAAAGAGCTTCCTTCGGTCGCTTTTTTGCACCAAGAAAAAATACAACAATCCGGCAAAAGGCTTTCCACTGCAATCCGGGCTAGGGGAGAGTGCTTCAAAAACAGAATTACGATTTGTCATTTTTCTTATTCATCTTCATCCACAACCAAATAAATCCCACCACAAAGTGAAGTAGAATTATACCACCAACGATATACATAAAGGTATTAGAATCTCGCATTGTATTTTTTCTGTAAAAGTAAAAAGTCAACATTTTTAAAAAGATAACATTTGTTACAAACCGTTACCTTTGCCAAAAAAAGGTACAATGAAAAAGCACATCGTATTTTTGTTCGCTTCTTTTGTCCTGATTTCTTGTCAGCAAAAAGAGAAAAATACTAAAGACATCAATTCTCAAGAGAATTATATTCGATATGCCACTGGTCTATCCATTCAAAAATATGCCGATTTTTCTATTGTAACCGTTTCCAATCCGTGGCCTTCTGCTGAGAAAAATTACACCTATATATTGCATAAACAATCAGCCAAAATCCCCGATAGTTTGCAAAAATATACAGCGATTCAAGTTCCCATACAATCCATCGTAGTCACTTCAACCACGCATATTCCGGCATTAGAATTATTAGAAGTTGAAGACAAATTAATCGCTTTTCCCAACACCGATTACATTTCTTCCGAAAAAACAAGAACTTTAATCGAAAGCGGAAAAATCCGTGAAGTCGGTTCCAATCAAAGTTTAAATACCGAAGTCTTACTCGATATGCAACCGGACGTCATTATCGGATTTGGCGTAGATGGCGAAAAGAAAACCTACGATAATTTACAACAAAACGGACTCAAAATTCTCTATAATGGCGATTGGACCGAGCAACATCCGCTCGGTCGTGCCGAATGGATTCAATTGTTCGGTGTTTTATTTGGCTTAGAAAAAAAAGCAGATCAAGTATTCAAAACCATTGAAAAAGACTATTTAGAAGCCATTAAGTTAGCCCAAAAAGCCACTTTAAAACCTACAATTTTCAGCGGAGCCATCTATCAAGATCAATGGTATTTGCCCCAAGGAAAAAGTTGGGCGGCACAATTTCTCGAAAATGCGAACGGAAATTATCTATGGGCAGCAACCGAAGGAACCGGTAGTTTGTCCCTTTCCTTTGAAACCGTTTTAGAAAAAGCCCAAAATGCCGATTTTTGGATTGGTCCCGGGCAATTCACTTCGTTTGAACAACTTGAAAAAGCCAATCCCAACTACAAACATTTTAAAGCCGTTCAAAACAAAAATGTGTATTCCTTCAGTTCCAAAAAAGGAAAAACCGGTGGGATTATTTATTATGAGTTAGCTTCCAATCGTCCGGATTTAGTTTTAAAAGATTTAATTAAAATCCTGCATCCGGAATTGATGGAAGAGTATGAATTGTACTTTTTTGAGAAATTGAAATAGTTTATCAATCATATTTTTATTTAAGTCTTAGTATATTTACGCAATACTTAATGATTCTTAATTCCTTAATGGTTTAAAAATTGCCAACTCAAAAACATAAAATACTATTCCTATTTTTAAGTTTCGTTTTAATCGGAACATTTCTCCTCAATCTTAGTTTAGGTTCCGTTTCTATTCCAACCAGTGAAATTTTTAATTCGATTATCGGTAATGAAATAAAAACGTCTTGGGAAATTATTTTGTGGAATTTTCGCCTACCTAAAGCCATTACCGCCATTTTAGTGGGAATGGGATTGTCCATTTCCGGATTGTTAATGCAAACCTTATTCAGAAATCCGCTTGCCGGACCTTACGTACTCGGATTAAGTTCAGGTTCAAGTCTTGGTGTAGCTTTTGTGATTATGGGAGCCGGATTTTTACCTAGCTTTTTAGTCTCAGATTACGGAATTGTATTAGCTTCTTCATTAGGAAGTTTTTTGGTTTTATTGGCGGTTTTAATCGTTTCCCAAAAATTAAGAGATACAATGGCCATCTTAATTGTCGGATTGATGTTTGGCAGTTTTACGAGTGCCATTGTAAGTGTGTTAAGTTATTTCAGCACTGCTCAAGAATTACAGAAATTTACCTTTTGGTCAATGGGAAGTGTGGCTAATTTACCATGGAGTTCAATATTAGTTTTAGCCATTTGTTGTGGAGTAGGATTGGTCTTGAGTGTTTTTAGCATCAAACCATTGAATGCATTGTTATTAGGTGAAAATTATGCCAAAAGTCTCGGACTCAATTTCAAAAAAACACGATTAATCATCATCTTTGCCACTAGTATTTTGGCGGGAAGCATCACTGCATTTGCCGGACCTATTGCCTTTGTAGGATTGGCTGTTCCGCATTTAGCGAAATTACTCTTTCAAACCAGTAATCATTTTATTCTATTTTGGAGCACGTTATTAATTGGTGCGATTTTGATGTTGATTTGCGATAGCATTGCTCAACTTCCAGGCAGTGATTATACGTTACCCATCAATGCCATTACTTCTATGGTTGGTGCTCCGGTTGTGGTTTGGCTTTTAGTTAGAAAACGGAAAATAATGATTTAAAAAAAACCTAGTACCTTAGTAACTCAGAACCTTAGTACCTTCAAAAAAAATGATTCTCCAAACCCAAAACCTCTCCATCGGCTACACTTCTAAAGCAACAACCAAAACGGTTGCTTCTGAGATTTCCATTCAATTGGAACCAGGTAAATTAATCGGTTTAGTGGG
This sequence comes from Flavobacterium sp., assembly GCA_024709705.1. Taxonomy (GTDB): domain Bacteria; phylum Bacteroidota; class Bacteroidia; order Flavobacteriales; family Flavobacteriaceae; genus Flavobacterium. Next base: position 6,262 of record JANJWE010000180.1, read on the forward strand.
GGCCAATGGGATTGGGAAATCCACTTTGTTGCGAACGTTAACCGGTATTCAAAAACCAATTTCGGGAACCGTTTTGTTAAACGAAAAGTCAATCGAATCTTATGAACCTTTAGCTCTAGCTCAGCAAATCAGTGTTGTGTTAACCGAAAAATTACCACCCAGTAATTTAACCGTTTATGAATTGATTGCTTTGGGAAGACAACCCTATACGAATTGGCTCGGAAAATTATCAAATGAAGATAAAATTCAAATTGATAAAGCCATCGAATTAACCGAAATCAAGCATTTAATTCATCAAAAACATTACGAAATTAGTGACGGACAATTGCAAAAAGTGTTAATCGCCAGAGCATTAGCCCAAGACACGGCGTTAATTGTTTTGGATGAACCCACCACGCATTTGGATTTATTGCACAAAGTATCTTTGTTTAAACTCTTGAAAAAATTAACCGCAGAAACCCAAAAATGCATTTTATTTTCCACTCACGATATTGATTTGGCCATTCAATTGAGTGATGAAATGATCGTAATGGAAGGGAAAACTGTTGTACAAGATCAACCCTGTAATTTGATTTCTAGAGGTATTTTTTCTTCCCTTTTTAAAAATGAGCATATTCAGTTTGATGCTTCAAAAGGGAATTTTATAATCATTTAAATTTAATCTTTACTTTACATTCATTGCAGTAACAAAACGAATTTCCGATCTACTTATTAACTAACTTAAAATAAGTAGATTATGGATGCTAAATTTTACAGATTTTTATACAGCGGTTTTGTTCTTTTCGGATTGTATTACGCCATTTTTTCACAAAATTTCAGTGATGCCGGCATGATGTTAGGAATTGCTTTAACTTTTGATCCTTTCAGTCAACAACAGCCATTCAACGAACGACCTACATGGCAAAAAGGGTGGTTGTTGATACATTTGGTTTTGGTTTTTACTTTTTTTGGTTTTGCTCTTCTAAAATTGTGATGTAATTTTATTCCTGTGAGATTTTAAGAAAGTACTTTTCTTTTGTGTATTTTTACTTTTTAAAAAATAATCGCCAAATGTCAGAACTTATTCTTTTTACCATCGTATTTATTATTGCTTTAGCCATCGGAATTTTCATTGGAAAACAACTTTTTACAGCTCAAGCCAAATCAGAAAAATCGGGTTTGGAGGAACGAATTAATGGGTTGTTGGCTCAAATCGAACAATTAAAAAATTCTTTTAGCGAAGAAAAAATTCAGTTTGAAAAACGATTGGAAAATGAAAAAGCGGAAAGAGAACAAATTCGGCAACAGAAAGAATCCCTATCGATGCAATTGACCAAAAAAGAAGCTGATTTTGAAAATCTTTGGCAACGCAATAAAGAACAAAAGCAGGAGGTAGAAGAATTACAGGAAAAATTTACCAAAGAATTTGAAAATTTAGCAAATAAAATTCTGGAAGAAAAAACCGTAAAATTTACGGAACAAAACAAAGAGAACCTCAAAACGATTTTATCGCCTTTGCAGGAAAAAATTCAGCATTTTGAGAAAAAAGTGGAAGATACGCACAAAGAAAGTATCGATTACCACGCCGCTCTTCGTCAGCAAATTGTTGGGTTGAAAGAAATGAATGAACAGATGAGTAAAGAAACGCTCAATTTGACCAAAGCCTTGAAAGGCGACAGTAAAATGCAAGGCAATTGGGGCGAATTAATTTTAGAACGTGTTCTCGAAAAATCCGGTTTAGAAAAAGGGAGAGAGTATGAAGTGCAGCAAAGTTTTGTGACGGAAGAGGGAAATCGTGTACAACCCGATGTGGTGATCAATCTTCCCGATGGTAAAAAAATGATTGTCGATTCAAAAGTTTCCCTAACGGCATACGAACGCTTTGCCAATGCTGATGAAGAACACGAAAAAGGACAATTTTTAAAGGAACATATCACGTCTATCAAACGCCATGTGGATCAATTGAGTGCTAAAAATTACCACGATTTGTATCAAATGGAAAGTCCGGATTTTGTGTTGCTCTTTATTCCAATAGAGTCCGCTTTTGCTATTGCTTTGAATGAAGATAATTCGTTGTATAACAAAGCCTTTGAGCGTAATATTATCATAGTAACGCCAACTACATTGTTGGCTACATTACGAACTATCGACAGCATGTGGACGAACCAAAAGCAACAAGAAAATGCGTTGGAAATTGCCCGTCAAGCCGGAGCTTTGTATGATAAATTTGAAGGTTTGGTTTCAGATTTAATCAAAATTGGAAAAAAAATGGAAGAAGCCAAAACCGAATATGGCAACGCCATGGGTAAATTGGTTGAAGGAAAAGGAAATCTAATTGGCAGTGTAGAACGATTGAAAAAAATGGGAGCCAAAGCTAAAAAAGCGTTACCTGACGCGATATTGAAAAGAAGTCAAGAGACTGATAATTTAGATTAATTCTATTTTTTTGGCATTACCTTTACATTTTTGGCTAAAAAATTAAAACTTATGCTTTTAAAATGTAAAACCTATTGAAAATTTGTTATTTTTGGTGACCCAATAATCCAAAAATTACGAATGAAAAAGTATTACGCCCTAGGTTTAGTATCCCTTTTTGCTTTTCTAACAGTACTGGTGAGTATCTCCTGTTCTGATAATGATGATTCTGATTACGAACCGATTTCTCCCGTGACGGTTGATTTATCCAATGTTCCTTACCCCAAATTATCCGATTACAAGTTTTTTGTAGGAGAAATGAAGAATCAAGTCCCTGCTCTGGGGGTTCTTGAATATGAACCCATCAGTTCTCTTTTTACCGATTATGCTTTAAAAAAACGCTTTGTTTGGATGCCTAAAGGTACAAAAGCGACTTATAATGGCGATCATGAAGTGTTTAATTTCCCTACGGGTTCCGTTATTATAAAAACGTTTTACTACAACAATGTACAGCCTTCCAATACTACACGTATCATTGAGACTCGTTTGTTAATTAAAAAAGAAACAGGTTGGATTTTTGCAGAATATGTTTGGAATGCCGAACAGACCGAAGCTACATTACAAATGGGCGGTTCTTTTACCAATGTGCAATGGAGAGATGAAAACAACGAACTAAAGCAAACGAATTATCGTATACCTTCAGAAGCAGAATGTTTGACTTGCCACAAGGTTAATGAAGTAGCTATACCTATTGGTCCTAAACCTCAAAATCTAAATAAGAGTCTGGCTTACACCACCGGAAATCAAAACCAGCTGGCCAAATGGGTTCAAATGGGATATTTAGAGAGTTATCCTTCGAATATAACTACCGTTGTCAATTATAAAGACGAAAGTCAACCTCTAGAATTAAGAGTTCGTTCGTTTGTAGATATCAATTGTGCCCACTGTCATAGATCGGGAAGTCATTGTGATTACAGACCCATTCGTTTGGCATTTAACGAAACTACAAACAGAGCCAATTTGGGAGTTTGTGTAACTCCTGAGGAAGAAATTCCGGGACTGATAAATATTGTAACCCCTTCCAACACAGCACGTTCAGTTTTGCATTATCGTTTATCAACCAATGACGAGCGGTTTAGAATGCCATTAATTGGAAGAAATATGGTCTATCAAGAAAGTGTAGAAATGATTGAACAATGGATTAATTCACTTTCCGGATGTAATTAAAAACAAACAAACCAAACCCACTATACAATGAAAAAAACTTTACTCCTATTAATTTTATGTTTTCAATATTCGCTTTGGAGTCAATCAAATTGTGCCGAAGCTATTGCAATTGAGCCGGGTAATCATACCGTAGGAACTATTAGCGGAACACCACCCACCACTTTTTGTGCTCCTAATGGTTCTGCCACCTCAGCAGTATGGTATAGATATACTCCTACTACTTCGTCTACCGTAACTATAACTACCGATTTACAAGAAAATGCATCAAATTCCCGAGATACCCGATTTCACGTTTATACCGGAAACTGCGAAAATCTTACTTGTTTAACCGGTGATGATGATGGTGGTGTACTCGGAAACGGCTTTTTGTCAATTGCTACTTTTTTAGTTACTGCAAATACAACTTACTATATTGCTTTTGATAATAGATGGCAAAATTCAAGTAATTTTGTATTCCAATTAACTTTAGGTCAGGTTCAAGATCCTGGTCCAACCGGTAACTTATCTTTTACCAATGTGGCTCTTCCTACGGTAAATAGCCAATACAATATAGCAGTGGTAGATATGAACGGTGATTATTTGGATGATATTTTAGGTGTGAGTTCAACAAATATAAAAGTTCATACTCAAACTTCAACCGGAGGTTTTGATGTCTTAAATTTTACTACTTCAAGTGCCGTTAACATGCCTACGTGGAGTATGGCAGTAGCCGATTACAACAAAGACGGACATAACGATCTTATGTATGGTGGAGGTAGCGGAGTAACCTTTATGAAATCAAGTGCAGATGGCTCAGCTTACATACAAGAAACTTTTGACCAATATGTTTTTTGTCAAAGAACCAATTTTGTGGATTTGAATAATGATGGAAATCTGGATGCTTTTTCTTGTCATGATGTACAACCAAATGTTTATTTCTTAAACAATGGTTCGGGACAATTTGCTTTCTTCCAATCTAACAATCCACTTTACCCGGGTGCTATGGCTCTGGGAATTCACCCTAATGGAGGTAATTATGGTTCAATTTGGATTGATTACGATAACGATGGTGATCAAGATTTATTTATTGCCAAATGTAGAGGAGGCTCTGGAACTGCTAAATTCAATGAGTTGCATCGCAACAACGGAAACGGAACTTTTACGGATGTGTCTGTAGCAGCTGGTTTGTATGATCCTCTTCAAACTTGGTCTTCAGCTTGGGCCGATTTTGACAATGATGGAGACATGGATGTTATTGTGGGAGCTAGCTCAACAAGTGATGGTTCACACAAATATATGCGAAATAATGGAGATGGAACGTTTACAGATATTACAACCGGTTCCGGTTGGGATACCAATACCAGTACCAATATTGAACATATTGCCTATGATTTTGACAATGATGGATTTGTTGATGTAATGGGTGGTGGAAGTAAGATTATGAAAAATAATGGAGATGGTACATTCACGGCAGTTCCGGTTGGATTTAGTGTGGCAGCTGTTGGAGATCTTAACAATGATGGATTCTTAGATTTTCAAACCGGAGCTACATTGCGTATCAACAATGGTAATTCGAATAACTGGATAAAATTGAGTTTACAAGGTATTCAAAGTAACCGAAATGGGATAGGAGCTCGAGTAGAAATATACGGTTCTTGGGGCAAACAAATTCGCGATGTTAGAAGTGGTGAAGGCTTCAAATTTATGAGTTCTTTAAATGTTCATTTTGGAATTGGTGAGGCTACTCAAATTACTCAAGTTATCGTTAGATGGCCTTCCGGAATTGTTGATGTTTTTGAAAACCCAACAATAAATCAAAGATTACATGTAGTTGAAGGAGTTACGCTGGGTACACCAACAGTGAATGCAGAAGCTTTTCAAATTTACCCTAATCCGGCATCTCACTCCCTTCAAATTAAAGCTCCGGCTTCTAAGTCAATTGTAAGTGTAGTAATTTATGATGCTTTAGGGAAAAGAGTTTTAACCGCACCGGTTGTAAATGATTCAATAGTTATTCAACATCTAACTCAAGGTGCTTACATTTTAGTTGCCAAAGATCAAGAAGGGAGTATAACCTCTCACAAGTTTATTAAAAATTAATTTTTGAATTTATATACCAATGAGCCCTCCTTTGTGAGGGCTTTTTTTTAACTTTGAATTTCAAAATACATCAAAATGAACTACATCCTTTTTGACGGCCCTGTTCGCAATGCTCTTTTACCTTTCACATTCACACGGCCTGTTGCCGATATTCGTGTCGGAATTTTAACCATTAGAGAAAAATGGGAAAAATATTTAGGCTATACCACGACAACCATTACTGAAGAATATTTATCAGAAAAATATCCGATGGTGGAAATGGAAGAAAATATACTGATCAACGCCTCTTTTTTCCCAAATGAAGTATTAGTAGAAATGATTAAAAGTCTCGAAAAAAATCAAGCTATTTTTAAAGGTGATGAAGTAATTGCGTTTTATACGAATGATACGCAAGAAGAAGTAGATTTTGATACCTATGAAATCATTGATTACACTGAAGACGGTTTACGCATCGAACATATATGGGATATTTTTGCCAAAAACGATGCTGCCATTCGTGAAGATTTTGAATTGTTAACTGAAGGAAGAACTTCACAACCCACTCCCAAAAGTGTGAATGTGATTGCTCCTGAAAATATTTTTATTGAAAAAGGAGCAAAGCTTGAATTTGTCACCTTAAACGCATCCACCGGCCCAATCTATATCGGTCATAATTCCGAAATTATGGAAGGTTCTGTGATTCGTGGCCCTTTTGCCTTATGTGAAGAAGCTCAAGTAAAATTAGCGACAAAAGTTTACGGAGCTACTACTGTTGGTCCACATAGTAGAATTGGCGGCGAAGTGAATAATTCCGTTTTATTTGGCTATTCCAACAAAGGACACGATGGGTTTTTGGGTAATTCCGTTTTGGGCGAATGGTGTAATATTGGAGCCGATTCCAATAACTCCAACTTAAAAAACAACTACGAAGAAGTGCGTTTGTGGAGCTATGAAACCGAAGGTTTTGCTAAAACCGGCTTACAGTTTTGCGGACTCATGATGGGTGATCACAGTAAGTGTGGGATCAACACCATGTTTAATACCGGAACCGTTGTAGGTGTTTCGACCAACATTTTCGGTAGCGGATTTCCACGCAATTTTGTGCCGAGTTTTAGTTGGGGTGGAGCAGCCGGGTTTACAACCTATATCACCAAAAAAGCCTTTGAAACCGCTCGTATTGTGATGTCTCGCCGTCATGTGGAATTCACCGAACAAGATGCGAAGATTTTAGAACATGTGTTTGAGGAGACGAAGAAGTGGAGGAAGGAGTAATTTATTTTTAGTTTCTCGCAAAGACGCAGAGATGCAAAAAAAAACTTGGCGACTTTGCGTCTTTGCGAGAAATAATTTTAGCGTTCTTCGCATAAACCTCTGCGAACTTTAAGGTTAAAAAATCATTTTACCTTATAAAAAAATCCCTCAATCCATTTCCAATTATTATTGAAAACATAAAGAGCAATAGCAAGCACAATCAAAAACAAAGTAACTTTTATAAGAAGCTTTTTTCGTTCTAATTTACGTTCAACAAGCATTTTTTCTCTGATTGATTCCAATAATTCTGGTGAAGCTTGGACATGATCAACAAATTCAAACGTTGCATTGGAAGTGTTTTCCAAACGTTTTAATTTATCAATTCGATTGCGTTTGTTGTTTCTCGAACTGATTAAAGCGTGTAACATTGAACCTTCTCCCGGCATAATCTTTTTTGAATTATTTTATTTTTTTCTCGCAAAGACGCAAAGTCGCCAAGTTTTTTCTCTGCGTCTTTGCGTGAAATTACTTTTGCGAGCTTAAGTTTAATTCTTCCTAACTCTTTTTAAAGATAATAAATTTAAAGGATTAATCCCCAAACCTTCCACGTTTTTTCTGGTAAACCTTGCTACTTTATCATAAAACAACGGAATCACGGGAGCTTCTTCAATGATGATTTGATCCATTTGTTGATACAATTCAAATCGTTTGGCATCATCGGTTTCTTGGAATGTTTTTTCATATAACGCATCAAATTTTGCATTTGAAAAATGGGTGTAATTCGGGCCATTTGGAGCAAAATTTTTACTGTAAAAAAGCGATAAATAATTCTCCGCATCCGGATAATCGGCAATCCAACTCGCTCTGAAAAAAGTAACTTTTCCGGTTGCAATCGCTTGGCGTAATGTCGAGGGCGGATTCACATCAATTTCAACATCCAAACCAATTTTTTGCCATTCGCGTTGTAAAAATTCGCCAATATCAATGTAAGTTGCATTCGTACTCAAAACGATTTTTGGTTTTTTAATTCCGGTTTCTTTGACAAATTCGGCTACCAATGCTTTGGCTTTTTCCGGTTCAAAATCATATCCTTTTTGGTTGTTAAAACTCGGCATTCCGCTCGGAATGATTCCACTTGTGGCCGGAATTCCCATATTATTTCGCAAATAGGTAATCATCTTCGCTCTGTCAAAACCATAATTTAAGGCTTGACGAATGCGTTTGTCTAAAATCGTTTTATCCGAACCATCCATTCTGAAACCTAGATATTCCGTGTTGAGGTACGAACCGCTAATTAAATTCACATCTTCTTTATATTTCGGTTGCAATTCTCCTTTTCGCGTAAGAATTTCATCTTTATACGACGGATCTAAACCGGAAACAAAGTCAATTTTTCCTTGAATAAATTCCAAAAAGCCACTTTGTTTATCGGGTAAAAAAGTAATGGCAACAGCCTCTAAATAAGGTAATTGCTTTCCCTTTTCATCTTTTTCAAAGTAAATCGGATTTCTTCGCAAAACCAATTTTACATTTTCTTCCCAAAATTTGAATTGAAACGGTCCGGTACCGATAGGTTGGGTTCTAAAATCGTAATTCGGACTTTCAATAATTTCTTTGGGAACAACCGAAGCATATTTCATCGATAACAATCCCAAAAATGCCGGGAATGATTTTGTTAATTTTATTTCAAAAATAGAATCGTTGATGGCTTGAAAATTTTCTACATTTTGCAAAATCCATCCTCCGGGTGAAGCGATTTTTTCGTCTTTTAAACGATTCAAACTGTATTCAAAATCACTGGCTTTCACGGTTCGGGTAGAGTCTTTTCCAAACACTTGATGCTTGTGAAAATACACATCTTTG
>JANJWE010000128.1 GCA_024709705.1 Flavobacterium sp.
GTGTTTGCTGTTGTAGCGTCTCATTTGTTCTGAGCCCAAGGACTCCATCTCGGTCAATAGTGCGGCACAAGTCATTAGATTTTCATTAAGGGGTTAATGTAAAAGCATGGGTATAAACCACCGAAACCGGTTTTTTTCGCATCATTCCGGGTTTCAGTTGGGGGAGTTTGGCAAAAATACGTTGCAATTCTGCGGCCAATTCCGGATTGCTATTTCGCAATAACTGATAGGTTACACGTCCGTCTGAAGCTATGGTAAACGTAACGAAAATTTTCTTTACTTCAGTATTTGCCACACTCTTGGGGCATTTAAAATGGGTTTTGAAAAACAAATTTAGTTGTTCACTAAAACAAGTTTGAAGTCCGGGTTCGCCTTTTTCCGATTCACAACCCGGAAAAACGGGAGGTTGTTCTACTACGGCATACGGAATATTGGTGTTGTCGGCCTCTTCAAAAGAGTCGTCAGCACGAACGGCTATTACTTCGGAAGCGATTGAAATATTCGAATTTTCTACTCGTGGATAATTGTAATTTCGAACAAAATCTACCAATGCGTCCCAGTGGTATTGCAGTTTCATCAAATCTTCCGGTTTGTAACGAGAAGGGTTCCATTCCCTTTGTATTTGAGTTTTAAAATCGATAGAAGTGGTGCTGAATTTGCCTTCGGAAGGAGGAACCCATTCCATGCATTTTTTGGAATCCATTTGATACACAAATCGTTCCTGATTTCCGGCAAAGTAGGTGTAGAGACTCACCGTTCCGATACCGATTTCCCGTAAGAAAACTGTTTTTTTTTGGGTGTAGTTCAAACCTGTACTGCCATTGCTAAATTCGGGTTGGTACCAAACCTCTTTGCGGGTAAATCGGATATGGGGCGAAACCAACAAGGCTTTCAATTGTTCTACCGGAATTGTAACAGGGCTGGCGTTTACATCTATTTTAAAACGAATGGTTGTAAAAGGTTTTGACCAATCTTTGGATTCAATGTAGCCGTCTTTTGAAGTCCCGTCGAGCAGTTGATAGGAACCTTTGGCAAAAGAGGCTTGAGTCCAAGCCGAAAAGCTAATAGTTAATAGACAGAATAGTAATAAGGCTTTCATAAAATAAGGTTAGGCAAATTCAAATGTACTAATTTTCACCTAATTTCAAAGTTATTCGGTTTGGAATTTCTTTCCTATAAGTTTATTGTATTCTTATAATGAAAGATATAACTAGTGTAAAGTAGGGGTAAATTTGAGCCAAGCCTAAGGGAGGATAAAGGGAGGATAAAGGGAAGATGAAGGGAGGATAGTGGGAGTAAAAGTTTTTGGGGAAAGTGTCTCCTTGTGTTCCAATACCCTACAGTAGTATATGTAGCCTTTGCTTTTTGGAAATTAAAATTCCGATGGTCTCAGATTAGCAAACGAAATCCAAGCCACCGGAATTACCTAACTACAACCTAAACAAACTTTTTTGTGGTCTTCAGGGAACGCGGCTCAAAGTTATTGTCCTTGTCCTAAAGAAAAAGCCGGTTTGCCGTTAAAGGCATATAAATTTTCGGTTTTCACTACTTCCAATTCCAAGGCTAGTGCTTTTTCAAGTAGTTGGGGGATAACAGCGGGGTTCAATACGGTACCGGATGGTGCGTGAAATCGGCAACGCCAATGGTCGGTACAAAAGGTCTCTTTGAATCCTTCGGGCCAAACTTTTATACCGCGATTGGTTATCATTTGTAAGGAAACACCGTTTTGCTCCAGAAGTTGAAGCCTTTGGGCTAAGTCTTCTGCATGTTCGCCACGCCAGTGTACAAAAACATCTACACCTAATAGCTCTTTAGGTTGGGGGGCTTTGCGGGTATATTTGGGTAAATTGAGCGGAGGGCGTTCGGCATAATCTACAGGTTTGAGCAAAGCGGGTTTAGAACCCAATCGGGCTATTACAGCTTCTGCAAATTCGCGGGTGCCTACTTTTTCTACGCTACTTCCTTCTTTAAAAATGTCATAGGTATGAATGCCGTCTTCCAAGGTTTTTAACCACGCATTTTGAATTTTTTCGGCTACTGCCGATTGGCCAATGTGGTTGAGCATCATTACAGCACCTTGTAGCAAGCCCGAGGGATTGGCCAAGTTTTGTCCCGCTCTTCGGGGTGCCGAACCGTGTATAGCTTCAAACATAGAACATTCTTCCCCTATATTGGCCGAACCGGCTAAACCTACCGAACCGGCAATTTGAGCTCCCACATCACTCAAGATGTCGCCATACAAATTGGGCATAACTATCACATCAAATGCCTCAGGCGTGTCGGCCATTTTAGCGGCCCCGATATCTATTATCCAATGTTCGTTTTCTATTTCCGGATATTCCAATGCAATTTCATTGAATACTTGATGAAACAAACCGTCCGTTTGTTTCATAATATTGTCTTTGGTAAAACAAGTTACCTTTTTGCGGTTTTGTTGTTTGGCATATTCAAACGCATAGCGAATGATTTTCTCACATCCGGGTCGGCTAATGAGTTTCAAACATTGTACTACTTCATCCGTTTGTTGGTGTTCAATTCCGGCATACAAATCTTCCTCATTTTCGCGAACGATTACCAAATCCATTTCGGGGTGTTTGGTGGCTACAAAGGGGTGTAAACTCTTGCAAGGTCTTACATTGGCATACAATCCCAAAAATTTACGAGTGGTTACATTCAAACTTTTGTAACCTCCCCCTTGCGGCGTTGTAATAGGAGCTTTCAAAAAGATTTTGTTGCGTCGGATTACATCCCACGACTCCGGACTAATTCCGGCGGGATTCCCGGAGAGGTAAACTTTTTCACCTACTTCAATCTCATCAATTTCTAGTGCAGCACCTGCAGCTTTTAGAATGGCAAGGGTAGCATCCATGATTTCCGGACCTATCCCATCACCTTTGGCAACTGTAATTCGTGTCATTTGATTTGTGTTTCAATTAGTGGTACAAATTTCTGTATTAGTTTTCATATATTTTTATTTATATATTTTATTAAATACATAAACAATGTTTATGTATTGATAAGCATTCTATTTAGAGGGATTCCCTTTTGAGTTTAGGTTGCATGCCTTTAGGGTTGTCTTTTTTCATTTTACAACTTCTTTATTTTTTTCGGATAAAGGGCAAAAGAGAAGCTTGTAATACGGAGTGTTCTGTTCTTGTTGGTTTGGATTGGGAAGTGCTTTACGTGGGATTTGTATTGTGGTATTTTGCAAACTGTTTTTGAAATTTGAGATACCAATCAAAAGAAAAGTTACCTTTGTACCCAAAAAAAAGAATATGTCGCATAAAGCCGGTTTTGTAAATATCATTGGAAATCCAAACGTGGGGAAATCAACACTCATGAATGCTTTCATTGGAGAAAAGTTATCCATAATCACCTCCAAGGCTCAAACGACCCGGCATCGGATATTGGGTATTGTTAATGGGGACGATTTTCAAGTGGTAGTTTCGGATACGCCGGGTATTATAAAGCCCGCCTACGAAATGCAAGAATCGATGATGCAATTTGTAAAATCGGCTTTTGAAGATGCCGATGTATTGCTTTATATGGTTGAGATAGGCGAGAAGGAACTCAAAGACGAAGCTTTTTTCAAACGCATTATACACAGTGAAATACCGGTTTTATTGTTGTTAAACAAAATAGACCAATCCAACCAAGAACAATTGGAAGAACAAGTCGCGTTGTGGAAAGAAAAAGTACCCAATGCAGAGATTTTTCCCCTATCAGCTTTGCAAAATTTCAATGTTAAAGAAGTATTCGATCGTATTATAGAACTCTTACCGGAATGTCCGCCCTATTATCCGAAAGACACACTTACCGACAAACCCGAGCGTTTTTTTGTAAACGAAAACATTCGGGAAAAGATTTTATTGAATTACGATAAAGAAATTCCGTATGCCGTAGAGGTAGAAACCGAAGAATTTTTGGAAGATGATACCATCATTCGCATTCGTTCTTTAATCATGGTAGAACGGGAAACGCAAAAAGGGATTCTTATTGGGCACAAAGGGGCTGCTTTGAAGAAAGTGGGCATGCAAGCCCGAGCCGATTTGGAAAAATTTTTCGGCAAACAAATACATTTAGAATTGTTTGTAAAAGTAAGTAAAGATTGGCGTAGCAACAGTTTTCAACTTCGTCGTTTGGGATACAACACCAAGTAACAGAACAATCGATTCACTCGAGTCAAATGGTAAGGGTTACTAATAAAAAAGGGTATTTATTCTTCCAAAATACGCTCCATCAAGGCTTCCAATTCCCGTGCTTGTTGTAACCCTTTTTTCCGGTTGAGTCGGGCAATAAAATACAACAAAAACCAAGCATTGACCATAGCAAACATGACAACCAGGTCAAATTGAAACGGTTGATCCAACGACCATTTGGAAAAAGCAATCATGCTGAAAATGATAAAAATTCCGGCCACAATAAAATGTAAAAACATGAAAAGGGTCCACAATACCGGATCGGGACCAAACAAGCCCCGAACAAAGGTGTTGCCGTCTTCCATTTTCTCTAATTCCAAATGCAAGTGGGGCGAATGTTTTTCTCGGGATAACAAGCCAATGTGCAACCAAATATGATGGCCTGAAATTTTGATTTTATAATCCGGTTCCACAGTTGTTTTTAACGATTCGCATCGTGCCATAAGTGTGTCATAAGGAACACGCACTACTTTATCAAACCGATATCGTAAAGGCAATTGGTTGTCTAAATCCATCTTCAGATTGGAGCTAAGGTTACAAAACACTAAGTTACAAAATATAAACGAAAACGTAAAAAAAGCCCTTTATTTTTCGGTACGCAAAGTCCTTGTTTGCTCTTCAAAACAGAAAAGCTAAAGTTCAAATAAAAAAACTACCTTTGCACCCAAGTTAGAAAAACGAATTATGAGTACTATTGTTGCAATTGTGGGAAGGCCAAATGTGGGGAAATCTACCCTTTTTAATCGGTTAATCAAAAGAAGAGAGGCGATTGTAGATTCGGTAAGTGGCGTTACCCGCGATCGAAATTACGGAAAAAGTGAGTGGAACGGAAAGGAATTTTCGGTAATTGATACCGGTGGGTATATCAAAGGCTCGGATGATATTTTTGAAGGCGAGATTCGCAAACAAGTAGAATTGGCCATTGATGAAGCCGATGTTATTATGTTTGTAGTAGATGTTGAGGAAGGCATTACCCCAATGGATGATGAAGTAGCCAAATTGTTGCGTAAAATTACAAAACCGGTTTTGGTAGTTGTAAACAAAGTAGATAATGCCATGCGTGAGAAGGATGCCTATGAGTTTTACAATTTAGGCTTAGGCGACTACTACACCATTTCGGGAACTTCAGGAAGTGGAACCGGGGAACTATTGGATAAACTGGTAGAAGTATTTCCCAATAAACCCGAACCTACACAAGAAGAAATAGAATTGCCCCGTTTTGCCGTGGTGGGAAGACCCAATGCCGGGAAGTCCAGTTTTATCAATGCCTTAATAGGAGAAGATCGTTATATTGTAACCGATATTGCCGGTACTACTCGAGATGCTATAGAT
>JANJWE010000133.1 GCA_024709705.1 Flavobacterium sp.
CGTATTGGTATCTTTTACTTGTACGTAGGTAACTCCATTTACAATTTTACTTGGAAATGTATCACATACAACGACCGAAGCACCAAAATCTAAAGCTTTATCAATAAAATCATGTCCATTTGACTGAGTTCCTCTAATGGCAACAAAAACATCATTCAAACTAATCTTTCTGGAATCGAATTCAATTTTTTCAATAGAAAGCTCTGTTGAACCAATTACTGCTTCAATATTTACTTTGTATAATATGTCTTTTAAAATTTTCACGATAATTCCAATACTATTATTTTGTTTTTTTGAATAGATTCCCCCGGTTGAATCGATTGATTTTTTACTTTCCCCGAACCTTTCACTATTACTTTCAATTTTAAATTTTCCAGAAGAGCAACAGCGTCCATACCCGGCATACCTTTTACGTTTGGAATGGCTTTTGGAGCCGAATTTAATTGGGTATAAAATGAGTTAAAACTCTCTTCTTGCATTTTCAATTCTTTCCCTAGTTCTTTTACTTCATTTGTTGAAGGAACATCTGTGAAAACCTTTTGAGCAATTCTTTTAAATACAGGACCGGAAACATCGGCTCCATAGTATCCTTTTGATTTACTAGGCTTGTGTACTACAACGATGCAAGAATATTTGGGATTATCGGCTGGGAAATACCCCACAAAAGAAGAAGCATAATACATGTTTTCTTTGTCGGCATAGTTCATTTGTACCGTTCCTGTTTTTCCTGCCATAGAAAACTCTTTGGAATACAATTTAGAACCCGTCCCTTTTTTGACAACATTTTCCAAAACTGCTCTAATTTTAATTAGAGTTTCATCTGAAGCAATTTTTGGATTTATTACTTCTGGTTCAAACTTCTTTATGGTTTTATTCCACTCTTTAACTTCTTGAACAAAGTAAGGCTTAACCATTACGCCATTATTTGCCACAGCATTATACAAGGTTAAGGTTTGTAAGGGCGTAAGAGAAACACTGTACCCATAGGCCATCCAAGGTAATGTGGTTCCGTACCAATTTTTATCTCCGGGTTGCGGAATTTTGGGGTTTCCTTCTCCTTTGATTTGCAAACCCAGAGGTTGATTTAACTTTAACCTATTGATATGATCCACAAATTTCTTGGGGTTATTTTTGTAATTGTTGTAGACCGCCTGAACCAAAACCGTATTAGACGAAACTTCAAAACCTCTACCCAAACTTATCTTTCCATAGCCTCCTTTTTTGGAGTCTCTAACTTTTCGGTTGTAATATGAAATTTCGCCCCCATGCGAATCATAAACTGTATTGGTATCGGCCAATTTATCTTCAAAAAGTGCAATAAGATCTATTAATTTGAATGTAGAACCGGGCTCATGGGATTCTGAGACCGCATAATTCACTCTTTCCGTATACTCCCCTTTTTCATTCCTTCCTAAATTGGCAATAGCTTTTACTTGTCCGGTTTTGGTTTCCATAACCACTACACAACCATGATCGGCTTCATAGTATTCCAATTGCTTTAAAAGAGCATGATGTGCAATATCCTGAATGTAAACGTCCAAAGTTGAAATGACATCATATCCATCTTGAGGCTCCACTTCATTTTCATCTCTGAGAGGTTTCCATTGTCCTTTAGCCATTTTTTGCATCAAACGTTTTCCGTCTTTACCATTTAGATAATCTTTGAAAGCCCATTCAATTCCTTTTCCATCGGGTTCGCCGTTTGGTTTAATTCTTTCATAACCTATCGTTCTTTCGGCAACCAAACCTATTGGATGTTCTCTAATGGTTTTTTGCTCCGTAATAATTCCACCTTTATACATCCCTTTATTAAAAAGCGGAAAACTTTTAATTTTCATATAATGGGTGTAACTTAAATTACGAGCTACCAAATAATAGCGATTTTTTGTAGATCGGGCTTTGATTAATTCTGATTTATAAAACTGTGAAGGCTTACCTAATAGCTTTGCTAGCGAATCGGCTAAGGGCTGCAAATTGGCTTCAAAATCTTCTTTTTTAGGTGCTACAGCATCAAAACGAATCTTATAACTGGGTATCGATGTAGCTAAAAGACTTCCGTCTGAGGAATAAATATTACCTTTATTAGCCGGAATAACATGATTTTTTACACTGCGTTCTTTGGCTAATTCTCGATAATACTCCCCTTCTACCCATTGAATATTTGTAAGTTTAACGGCGATTCCAACTGCCATTAAAAACAACACAAATGCAATGAGATAAATGCGATATGAAATATGTTTATCCTCTACGGCCATATTTTATCTAAAACTGATTTTTCTTTTGTTTTTACTACTTTTATTTTAGTGGGTGGAACAGATGATGGTCCAATTTGTCGTACCTCCATTTTTTTTGAAATAGTACTTTCCATTTTTAATTTCATCAATTCCGATCTTCTGTCTACAAATTCAGATCTTAATTCTTTAACCTCTTTATTCAATTCAACAATTTGAAAAACTTTTTTTTCATACCAATGAATATTGGCAATCATTATCATGGCTAAAAAAATCAAAAAAATGATAAACTTCCAGTTCTTGACCGCATCTTCATTTACCAGGAATCTGGCTTTTAAAATGGCGTATAATCCTCCTGTTTTCATTTTTTTTCTGCAATTCTGAGTTTAGCACTACGTGCTCTGTTATTCACCTTTATTTCCTGATCTGCTGGAACAATAAGCTTACCTATAGGCGTTAGGGGTACCGTAAAACGACCAAAAAAATCACGTTCCGGCTCACCTTCAAACAATCCGTTTTTGAAAAATCGTTTAACCAATCTATCTTCAAGAGAATGATAGGAAATTACACTCAGCCTGCCTCCCGGTTTTAAAATTTCCAGCGATTGCTCCAAAAATTCTTTGAGCACTTGAATTTCTTCATTTACTTCAATTCGAATAGCTTGATAAATCTGAGCTAAAATTTTATGACTCTTATGTGAAGGTAGGAATCGGGATAATATCTGCTTCAATTGTTCCGTATTTCGAATAGCCGTTTCTTTTCGTGCCAGTACAATAGTATTAGCAATTGCCGCCGCATTGTTTAATTCGCCATACTCTGAAAATATTTTTCTTAAATCTCCTTCTTCATATTCATTAATAACCGTATAGGCATTTAAAACCGCATTTTGATTCATTCTCATATCCAAACCCGCATCAAATCGGGTTGAAAAACCTCGCTCCGGCACATCAAATTGATGTGAAGAAACCCCTAAGTCGGCCAAAATGCCATCTACATTCTTAACTCCATGAAATCTCAAAAATCGCTTGATATATCTAAAATTCTCAGGTATTAGCACAAATCGTTCGTCCGATAAAGAATTGGCAGCCGCATCCTGATCTTGATCAAAGGCATAAAGCCTGCCTTTTTCACTTAGGCGTGATAAAATTTCTTTGGAATGTCCTCCCCCACCAAAAGTTACATCTACATAAACCCCATCCGGATTGATATTCAACCCCGAAACCGACTCGTGTAATAAAACCGGATTATGATATTCCATTTCCATCTTCATTTATATTTCCCATTACTTCTTCTGCCAAGTCTGCAAAATCTACCGTAGCATCATCTATAGCTTTTTCATACAACCCTTTATCCCAGATTTCAACAATACTCACCCCGGAAGAAAGCACTATATCTTTTTCAATAGAAGCAAAAGCAACCAGATCTTTCGGAATTAACATTCTTCCCAAATTATCTATTTCTACCACTTTCACTCCCGCTGTAAATCTTCTAATAAAATCGTTATTCTTCTTTACAAAGCGGTTTAACTTATTCACTTTTGCCATTACTAAATTCCACTCAGCCATAGGATACAACTCCAAGCAAGGCTGAAAAACGGAACGCTTTAATACAAAACCATCCTGCAAAGAAGCTGCTAATTGCTTCTTTAGCGGAGCCGGCAAAAGCAATCTTCCTTTTGCGTCTACTTTACATTCGTATGTTCCAATAATGGTACTCAATGCTTTAGCTTTTATATGGTTTGATAGCAAATATAAAAACATTTTACCACATTTTACCACAAATTCCCACTTTGTTAATAAGTTTTACCACTTTAACAATCAATTGATTAAATACAATGGATTTGGAAAAGAAAGAATCTGTCAAAAACATTTAAAGCCTAATAAAAATCCTCGTAAATAAAATTTACGGATAAATTTGAATGAAAAAAACATTCAAAAACAGCTTCCAAAAACTAATTTAAATTTCAACTCATTTGGTTTTCTTTATTTCTTGAAAACAATTTCAAATAAAAATGGGAAAGCTTTATTTTTACATATAAAATCATATATTTGTGAGGAATTGAAAGCGAGTTTTTTGATGGAAAATCACTTTAAAAAAGAAGGTAAATACAGTTATTTTGAATCTGGCGAAGGTACTCCTATCATAGTCTTACACTGATTGATGGGAGGGTTAAGTAACTTTGGCGGAATGGCGGAATTTTTTCCAAAACACGGCTACAAAGTGGTTATACCCGAACTGCCATTATATACACAAAACATTTTAAAAACCAACGTTAAAGCTTTTTCAAAGTACGTTAAAGACTTTATTACATTTAAAGGATTTGAGAAAGTTATTTTAGTTGGCAACTCCTTAGGAGGTCATGTGGCACTTTATCACACTAAAATGTATCCCGAGAAGGTAATGGCTATGATATTGACCGGTAGCTCCGGACTATACGAAAGTGCTATGGGTGACTCCTATCCGAAGAGAGGTGATTATGAGTATATCAAACAAAAGACACAAGGGGTTTTTTACAACCCCGAAATTGCCACAAAAGAGGTAGTTGATGAAGTTTTTGCGATTGTAAATGACCGAATTAAAGTGATTAAAACACTTACTATTGCCAAAAGTGCAATTCGTCATAATATGGCAAAAGATTTACCTAAGATGACCACCCCTACTTGTTTGATTTGGGGAAAAAATGATAAAGTTACACCTCCTGAGGTAGCCGAGGAATTCCATAGACTTTTACCTAACTCAAGTTTGTATTGGATAGACCAATGCGGCCATGCAGCCATGATGGAGCACCCTGACGAGTTTAACCGAATTGTTCTGGAATGGCTTCAAAATAATCAATTATAAAAGTCCGATTTGGACTTTTTTTATTCTTTTTATTTATGAAAATAAACACCGCCGAATTTATAATTAGCAATTCAGATGTGGCCAAATGCCCCAAAGAATTACTTCCTGAATATGCCTTCATAGGCAGATCAAATGTGGGTAAATCTTCACTCATAAACATGCTAACCAACCACAAAAATCTGGCAAAAACCTCATCAAAACCAGGTAAAACACAATTAATAAATCATTTTAAAATAAATAGCAATTGGTTTTTGGTTGATTTACCCGGATATGGATATGCTAAAGTTTCCAAAAAAACAAAAGAAACCTTTCAGAAGTTCATAACCGATTATTTTGAAAAAAGAGAGCAATTGGTTTGTGCTTTTGTATTAATTGACATTCGGTTAGAGGCCCAAAAAATCGACTTGGAATTTATCAATTATTTAGGGGAAACCGAAGTCCCTTTTTGTTTGATTTTCACCAAATCGGATAAAATTGGAAAAACTAAAGTAGACTCCCAAATAGCAGCCTACCGAAAACAAGTTTTGGCACGAGGCTGGGAAGAAATGCCGCAACATTTTGTAACCTCATCAACAGAGCAAACTGGCAAAGATGAACTGCTCTCATACATTGACCGGGTAAATCAAGAAATCTTCAAAAACAACTCGGGATTTTAGTTTTTGAGATTTAGTTTTTCTGCAAAATAATCACAAAAATCCCGCATAGTATCTGCCATTTTATCATCATCAGTGGCTCTTTGATAGG
>JANJWE010000135.1 GCA_024709705.1 Flavobacterium sp.
CTGCTGGAAAATGATATCGATCACCTGATCAGCGGGAACATCCTTCAACACCAAAGTCGTCGTGCCCGTTACCGTTTCGCTGATCACCGCATTCAGGCCAAGTTCCTCGGCCATCAGACGCAGGAGCGCACGAACATCACCGTTCTGATAATTGATACTGACACGCGGCCCTTGGTAACCAACTTTAGCCCCCTGAACAAGCTTGTTCGGATCTTCAACGATCCGCTTTACCTCGACAATGAACTGATTGTCGCTCTGGTAGGCATTGTGCTCCCACAGGCCCTTGGGCGAGATCACCATGCGAACGTTGTCGCCAATAGCCTTGGTTTCAACCGAAGTTACCGGTGTCGCAAAATCGGTGACATCCAATTTGCGGCGTAGCCGATCGGGAACTGTGGTCTTCATGAAATCAACAATCAGGTTTGCCCCTTGCTGGCGAATATCAATGCCCGTTCCGGAGTCGCTCAGATCAACCACAATACGACCTTCGCCATCCTTGCCACGGCGGAACATAACATCATTGACCGTATGCCGTGCGCCAACCAGGCTCTCTTCTGCAAAGCGGGTCGAGCGGGTTGCCGTTGAATCTGACACGCGTTCGATTGGAGAGAGTGTCACGTAAAGCGACTTGCCCTCCAGCCGCGTTTTAAAATTGAGGCTCTTGACCAAATTCAGCACAACGCGCGTGCGGTCACCAACCTGAACCACATTCATGCTGCGCAAATCACCCTGATTGAAAACCTGGCTATTCTTACCCAGCGCATTGGCTGTGGACTGAAAGTCAAGGGCAATCTTTGCCGGATTAGCCACACTGAACCCAGGTGGGGGGGAGGCCAGCGGCTCTTTCATATCAATCCGCATCGCAACCTCATTACCCTGCTGGGCAACACTGACTGCCTCAATCGCATTTGAGGGCAAGGCCTCGGCACGAACGCTCGGCGACAAAGCAAGACACACCGTCAGAGCGGCCATTGCGTGTTTGATGAATTTCATTTCTTGCTTCCCTCCTTGCTCTGCAGGTAGAGCGAACTCTTGCGTTCAGTCCAGTACTAAAACCGGCTCTAAGGTAGCTCCTACTTTTGCCTCTCCTCCTCTTTGATTAACATATTTAATCAATTTGAGCATGTGCATTCTTTCTTCATCAGACTGTTTGTACATGAAAGTAGAAATTCCTTCAAATCCTTGAACTTCTGCCCAAGAAGCCATAGCCAAGTATACTTGAGATGAATCGCCTTCCATTTTTATTTGATTGTTGAGGGCTGATAATACATTTTTAGATAACATAGTTCTAATTTTTTATTTTGATGGCTAATTTAAGGAATTCTTGATAAAATTACCAATTCTATTTGCTAAATCATTGTTAACAGGAACTAATGGCAATCGCAATGTATTTTCGCACAAACCTAATACCTTAAAAACTTCTTTAATTCCGGCAGGATTACCTTGTTCAAAAATGAAATCTATCATATCTGCAATTTTATAATGCAATTCATAGGCTTTGTCAACTTCTCGACTTAATCCTAATTGAACCATTTGAGAGAACAAAGCGGGAAACCCTTCGGCAATCACAGAAATAACTCCAGAACCTCCAGCTAAAACCATGGGTAATGTAATCATATCATCGCCAGAAATAACCAAAAAGTCTTGAGGCTTATTTTGAATTATTTTCATAGCTTGTACTATATCTCCTGCTGCCTCTTTAATACCTATAATGTTGTTAAAATCTCTAGCCAATCTTAAAACAGTTGAAGGCAAAATATTTGATGCTGTTCTCCCGGGAACATTGTAAAGTAAAACCGGAACCGGTGAAGCTTCAGAAACTGCTTTGAAATGTTGGTAAATTCCTTCTTGAGTGGGCTTATTGTAATAGGGTGATACCGACAAAATTGCTGAGAAATTGGAAAAATCTCGAGTTTTGAGCTCATTTACTACCTCGGCTGTATTATTTCCACCAACCCCTAATACCAGCGGTAATTTACCTTGATTAGCATCTATTACTGTTGTTATAACAAGTTCCTTTTCTGCAGAAGTCAATGTGGCTGTCTCTGCTGTTGTACCTAAAACCACCAAATAATTAATTCCATTTTCTATTTGAAACTTTACTATACTTGTTAATGCTTCGGTATCTATGGATAAATCTTCCTTGAAGGGAGTGATTAAGGCCACCCCTGTGCCCACTAATGACTGCATATTATATTTTGTTAAGAATTTTTAAATAGCGAAATAACTCATCCATGAATACCTCGGGTTTAGAACTATCAGTATCTATCATAAAATGATTTAATCTTTTATCAACCGAACTGAATCCTACTTTAAAATTGGCTTTAGATTTGTGTGTAACAATTACCAAAGGTGTTTTTATTTGATCGTAATAACTAATTAATATATCAAACGGTTGTTGCTTGAAATCTTTTGCCTCCTTATTTTCTATACTGCCAAGCCACGTAACATCTTTTTTGCTGAAATGAGGATAATCCGGAGTTTCTTTCTTTTTGTATTTATTTTTGTATACTAAAATTTGAATATTATGAGACTCAATACCTTGTCTGGTTAAATAACTTATAATTTTATCTTTACTGTCAAAATCCGATTCATCTACAAGTAATCCTACGGTCTGAATTGGTGTCTTAGAAATTTCTGTATCAACATTAATTTGACTTTTTTTTAATACTCTTTTAGCTGAAAAATTCTTGAATAATTTTAAAAACATTGTACCTTTACTTGAATTACAAATTTACAGAAAATAAAGTCATTTTAGGATGGTAAAACTAAAAAAGAAGTTACATCAAATAAAACATTTTGTGTTATTTATAACAGTATTTGGATTTTTTATAGGATGTTCCTCACCCTATTCAGTACAGCGTATTGAAGGTAAACAACTTGAAGTCCAACAAGAAAAGAACATCTCTCAAGAGCTTGAAGATTATATTTCATATTATCGTAAGGCTTTAACCAAAGAAATGGATAGTGTTTTGGCTTTTAACCCTATTTCGTTAGATAAAAGCAAAGGTCAATGGCAAACCAATATTGGTGATTTTTTAGCAGACATCAGTTTTGAAGCCGGGGCTAAAATTTTAAAAGATAAAACAGGTAAAAACCTTTCCTTTTGTATTTTAAATCATGGTGGAATAAGATCTGTTATTGCCAAAGGAAATGTGACAACCCGTAATGCCTTTGAAGTCATGCCTTTTGAAAACAATTTAATTATAGTTGAACTCAAAGGAGAAGATGTAGCAGAGCTTGCTTCCTATTTTGTAACCGAAAAAAAACCACATCCCCTAAGCGGTTTAACTCTTGTTTTAAACTCTGATACCAAAATTGAGAAAATTTTGGTACAGGGAAATGAACTTGAATGGGATCAAAAGTACTATGTTGCCACTTCTGATTACCTTTCAAATGGAGGGGATAATATGCTTTTTTTCAAAAAAGCAACCCAAACCATTGAAACCGACTATAAAATACGAAATATCATTATTGACTATTTCAAAAAGAACGATACTCTCCAATTTTCAAATGCTCTAAGAGTAATCCTAAAATAATCAATTCTATGAACAGACGTATATTTTTAAAAAACTCAATTGCCGGAACGACTTTCATAGGTTTAAATGGTTTGGCTTTAAGCGGATTCGAATCGTCTTCTCACAAACACATAACTATACTTCACACAAATGATGTTCATAGCCATATAGATCCTTTTCCTGAAAATCATCCCAAATTTGCTTCAAGAGGTGGAATAGTAAATAGAGCCTCTCTTATTGAACGAATTCGAAATGAGAATCCTAATCTTTTGTTACTTGACGCTGGCGATAGTTTTCAAGGTACACCTTATTTTAATTTTTATGGTGGAGAATTAGAATTTACTTTAATGTCAAAATTAGGTTACAATGCTTCTACCATTGGCAACCATGAATTTGATAATGGTATTGACGAACTGGCATCTCAAATTCAACATGCCAAATTTGATCTTATCAATTGCAATTACGATTTTTCCAATACCATAATGGAGGGTCTCACTAAACCCTACAAAATTTATATTGTAGATGGAATAAAAATTGGAGTTCTGGGAGTTGGGGTAGAATTAAAAGGATTGGTTGATGCTAAAATGTACAAAGAAACCCAATATATTGACCCTGTTGAAGTGGTAAGCGATGTTGTGAAAAAATTAAAAAATGAAGAAAAGTGCAATTTAATAATAGTTTTGTCTCATTTGGGGTATAACTATTCTAATGAGCCCAATAAAATATCTGATTTAAAACTGGCTGCCGCTACCCAAGATATTGATTTAATTATAGGTGGGCATACTCACACTTTTTTAGAAAAGCCTGTAATAGTAAAAAACAAACGCAATCAAGATGTAATAGTTAATCAAGTAGGATGTTTTGGTGTACAATTGGGACGAATAGATTTTTATCTTGAGCAAACCAAAATCAAAGACTTTAAAGGTAAATCTATTGAGGTTTAGCCAAAAAATGGTGTTGTTCTTCTTTTTCATGAATGACTCTATAAATCATGAAAAAATAATGAGCAGCCATTAAAACCAAGACTCTGATGGGCTGAAATACGGGTATGAAAAGGTAATATTTTTGAATAACAAAAAGAAAAACTAAAAAAGCAAACAACAATGTACTCAACAAAAGCCAAGTATGTTTAAATCCTTCTTCCAAAAGATAATTGGATAATGAAATACCGCCCAAAAGAGAAACTAAAATTACATTTACTAAACTGATGTAAAAACTTTGACCCAAAGAATCTTGCGTTAATGCTATAAAGTAAAGTAGAGGGAAAAGAAAAAAAATACTTCCGACAAAAATGGCAAAAACCGATTTTTTTTTAGTTGCTTTTAAAACTAAATATATAGTAATAACTCGGAAAAGTAAAAATGCAAACAAACCGTAGTTAAGTAACAAACTATCATTAAATACAAACAAAACATTGGAAATTGAGGCAAAAAACAAAGCCATGATATACCAAAGACTTCTCTGTGGAGAAACCAAATAATACAAAATCAATAACAATGGTAATGACAGCGTTCTTAAAATGATTTCGTATATAATATCTTGATTGACCAATACAATTACAGCTAAAAAAAGCACCACCGCAATGTAGGCAAGGCTTAAATTTTTAAATAATTGTATTTTGAAAAACTCTCTCATCTTTTGATTAAAACAGGCAGCAAATTTAAATGGTTTTTTTATCTTCTATCAATAAAATATATTTATAAAATAAAAAATAGGCTATCGCATTTAATGCCATAGCAATAGCTCGAAATATTTGAATAGGAAAATAATACTTCTCAATAAACACAATTAAATGTAGCGTTACAAAAAACAAAACACTAATTAACAACCAAGAATTACTTTGACTATCATTCATCACATAAATTGAAAGTGCAATTCCACCTAAAACAGAAACTAACAAGGTATGTAATAACAATAAATAATATTGATAATCTACTATTAAATCACTTTCAAAAATCACATAGCAAAAAAGCATTAAAAAAGGGACAGAACTCAAAACTATAGACAATTTATCATTCTTAATTTGAATTTTAAGAACATAATAAATTTGAATCAATCGATGAATAGCAAAAACAATCAAAGCCCAAAAAATGAAATAAAAACTCGAATGGATAAAGAGCATATTTGTTAGAAATGACGTAAAAATTGTCAAATAAAACAAAACATCTTTCACCTTTTAAGTTTGCCAATACATTACAAATAAAAGAATAGATAGTAAAGGTTTGAAAATGTAGATAAGAGGCAAAATCCTAAAGTATTCA
>JANJWE010000300.1 GCA_024709705.1 Flavobacterium sp.
TAGATTTTTCCGTTGTCTAATTCGATAATTTCATTACAAACACGTTCCAAAAAGAAACGATCATGCGTCACCATAAACAACGTGATGTTTTCTTTGGCAAAATAATCTTCCAACCATTCAATCATCTCCAAATCCAAATGGTTCGTAGGCTCATCCAAAATCAACAAATCCGGACGGTTAATCAAAATAATCGCTAATGAAAGTCGTTTTTTCTGTCCACCCGAAAGACTTTTGACTTTCAATTTAAAATCTTCCAACTTCAATTTGAATAAGATTTGCTTGAATTGCGTTTCAAAATCCCACGCATTGTGTTGGTCCATCAAATCAAACGCTTTTTGATAGGCTTCTTCATTTTCAGGGTTTTGAAGAGCTTTTTCATATTGTTCAATCACTTTTAGCGTTTCGTTATCGCTGGCAAAAATACTCTCCTCAATGGTCAATTCATCTTGCAAATTCGGTTTCTGTGACAAAAATGCCATTCGGATGTTTTTTCGAATCACAACCTGACCCGTATCCGGTTCATCAAAACCATTGATAATATTCATAATGGTCGTTTTTCCTGAACCGTTTTTGGCGATAAATGCAATTTTTTGGTCTTTATTAATACCGAACGAAATGTTTTCAAACAACACACGTTCGCCGAAGGATTTAGATATATTTTCTACTGATAGATAATTCATTTTTTAAATTTATAATTCTGAAATTAGAATTTAGAAGTGCAAAAGTAATGCTTTATTTTTTCTGAAACGAATTAGTAAAATGGCTCATTTTTATATGAATTCAGTTAATAAATTATTATTTTTACTTTTTTAAAGGTAATGCCATGAGTAAAAAGAATAAAAACCACGAAAACAAAAACATCAACAAAGTTGAAGAACCGATTGCGGAATATAATGTAGATAAAAATGCTGTTCAAGAAGAAGAATTACATCCGGTTTTAGTGAAACTTCTCGAAAAATCTATAAAAAATCATAAAGAAGGAAATGTTATTTCGCACGAAGAAGCATTGAGAAGAATCAAAGAAAGATATCCTTTTTAAAATGAAATATAATTTTAATTGGGATTCAGTTGCATTAGAATCTTACATTGAAGAAACTGAATTTATCTTACTGAAATGGAATTATAAAGAAGTTGAAAAATTTAAAATTTTAGTTGAACAAAATTTAGAAAGACTTTCTATAAATCCTGAAATAGGAGTTTTTGACAAAAAAAATTAAAGTTCATACATTGGTTGTTTCTAAACAAACCACATTGTTTTATAGTTTTTCTAAAGAAAAAAGAGTAATTGCTTTGCATTTATTTTGGAACAATTCAAAAAATCCTGAAGATTTAAATAAGTTGCTGTAAATTTGCCTTATGCAACTATCTGTCATCATCCTTAATTACAACGTTCGCTATTTCCTAGAACAATGTGTGCTCAGTGTGCAAGCCGCTTTGCAACACATTGACGGCGAAATCATTGTGATTGACAACAATTCCTCTGATGATAGTTGTCAAATGATGAAAACCCGTTTTCCGAATATTAAATTAATCGAGAACAAGGAAAATACCGGTTTCCCAAAAGGAAATAATATTGGCGTTGCCGAAGCAAAAGGAGAATACATTTGTATTCTTAATCCCGACACAGTTGTTGCAGAGGATACTTTCACCAAAATTTTTAACTCCAAACTCCAAACTCTCAACTCCCAACTCGGAATAATCGGTTGTAAACTCATCGACGGTACCGGAAATTTTCTCCCTGAAAGTAAACGAGGAATTCCCACACCGTGGGTAGCCTCTACCAAGATTTTTGGGTTATACAAAATTTTTCCGAAAATGGAATTATTCAATCAATATTATGCTCAACAATTATCTGAAAATCAATCCGGAAAAGTTGATATTTTAGTAGGGGCTTTTATGGTAATGAAACGCGATTTGTATAATGAATTAGGCGGATTTGACGAAAATTGTTTTATGTACTCCGATGATATTGATTTGAGTTATCGAATATTGCAAAATGGTAAAATCAATTATTATTTTAGCGAAACCTCCGTCATTCATTACAAAGGTGAAAGTACTGTAAAAGACGGAACCTACATGAAACGATTTCAGGATGCCATGGAGTATTTTTATGCCAAACATTTCAAAAAATCAGGTTTTTTTAGCGTTTTTATGAAAATTGGAAGCTTCTTTTTTGCGTTTTTAAAGAAAAATAAAATAGGAATTTCCAATAGAAAAATCGACAGTTATATTTTAATTTCTGATAACGAGTTATTAAAAGAAAAACTCGAAAAATTGTTAGGAAAAAATATAAAACAGGTTTCTTCCTCTTTTAAAAATGAATTACCTTCGCTATTAAATGGAATGAGTGCTAATGTTGAAATTATTTTTGATCATCATGTTTTACCCTTTTCAACTATCATTTCTGCAATGGAATTATACAAAAATGAAAAAGTATCATTTAAAATAATCCCCAATCAAAGCAATTTTATGATTGGTAGCAACAGCAGCAACGATAGAGGTGAAGTGATTTTCATTACTGATTGATAAATTTGGATAGTTAATTTTTGAATTTGACGTTGACTTTTGATAATTACATTGAAATTTTATTGATAATTTCCAAAACCATTCTTTTTTTTAGTAAATTCGCAAACTGAAACAAAAAACATACCTTTAGGTTAACAATATGGCAAAATTTGAATTGAAATTGCCCAAAATGGGAGAGAGTGTTGCAGAGGCAACCATTACCAACTGGCTTAAAAAAGTAGGCGAGAAAATTGAAGCTGATGAAGCAGTTTTGGAAATCGCTACCGATAAAGTAGATAGCGAAGTGCCATCTGAAGTTTCAGGGACGCTAACCGAAATTCTTTTTAATGTAGATGATGTTGTAAAAGTAGGTCAAACCATTGCAATCATTGACACCGAAGGCGGAAGTACTCCTGTTGAATCACCAAAAGAAGAAGTAGTTGAAGCAGTTACTCAAATTGAGAAAGCCATAGAAGTGGTGAAAGAAACGATTCAAGCCGTTGCACCGACAGAAGTTGATTTTTCAACATCTGAAAAATTCTTTTCTCCTTTAGTAAAAAATA
>JANJWE010000307.1 GCA_024709705.1 Flavobacterium sp.
GAACAACTATCGCTTCATAGTTACTGTAAGAAGCTACAGCAACGGCTGCTTTACCAAGTAACGAATTGTAAACATCAGTCTCTGCTTTTCTAACATCGTTTTGCCATGCTGACAATTTAGCTAAAGAAGATATTGATGGAAAACCCTTGAAATGATAATCTAAAAAATTAATTTCAATACCATCATTATTTTTTACTTTACCAGTATTAAATTTTGCTTCAATCTCTTTAATAATTGCTGCAAACTTTTTGTTGTTCCCTAAAGCAGCTTTCATATCAGATTTATATTTCTCAATAGTTTTAATGATTTCATCACCTTTTGCAGTGTATCTATCTCCTTGAAACCATAATTCGTCAATTTGATCTCCTTTATCCATTGATTCGTAAGGTAACTTACCTGTTGATTCATCAACTTCTGTACCTTTTAAAACATCTGCTTTTAAAGTAGCAATATAATCATAAAAAGATTTAGTTAATTTTTCAACAGTATGTGCAGTTTTAGCAGCTTCTGCAAACTCTCCACCTGCTTCGGAAGCTTTTGCATCTAAACTAGCCAACATTTGTGCATTGGATTGAACAGCGGCATTATTTGATTCTTCAAATCTTTCGTTCATAATACCAAAAGCTGATAGTACTTCTTTTGACATGTTTAATGCCAACATTGCGATGAAAACCAAGTACATCAGGTTAATCATCTTCTGTCTAGGGGTTAATTTTCCTCCTGCCATTTCTAATTAGTTTTGTTAAGTTGTTATGAATTGATAAAACTAATTATCCTCTATTTCCCATTGCAGACAACATACCTCCATAAACATTGTTTAAAGAAGCGATATTAGCTGTCATTGCTTGCATTTGCTCTTTTAATTTAGCTGCATTTTCTGCAATTTCTTTGTTAGCCTCAGCATTTCTGGAAGCACTTTCTAATTGTACTTTGTATAAGCTATTTAAAGACTCCATTTGAGCGGCAGCCATAGACAATTCTTCACTGTATTTTTTCTGACCTGCAATAGAATCTACTGTTGGAGCAATTCCTTTTGCGGCAGATTCAAAATTTTTGATGCTGTTTCCTAAGCTAGCCATTAACTCGCCATCAACTTTAGCTTCTTTCAACATTGCATCTAATTTTTGAGACAATAATCCTTGTGCATCTTTAGGATCTTCTTTTTTACCTTTTTCTTTTGCTACACCACCAGCTAATTCCGGATAAACCAAAGACCAATCTAGTTCTTTGTCAACAGGTTCAAATGCTGATAATGCAAAAATAAATGCCTCAGTTCCTAATCCGGCAATAAGCATTGCACTTGCTCCTGGCCAGTGCATCAATTTGAATAATGCTCCGATGATTACAACTGCTGCTCCAAGACCATAGGCCATGTTCATTACTTTTTTTGGTAGTGCCATAATAAAAAATTTTAGTTAGTTAAGTTAATTAAATATTTAAAGTTGGTTAAATTTAAATTTTGGTTATTTTGCTCTTCCTCTGTTGTTTGCATTTCCGGTAACTTGAGTACCCATATAATCTTGTACGGTACGGAAACCAATGTAGCTTCTGGCAGAATCGGCATATTCATAATCACGGGTACTTACTTGAAGGAAGTAGGCCACGTCTTTCCATGAACCTCCACGTATAACTTTACGTTTGTTGGTTAAATCCGGCACGTTTGGATTCATGGTTGAAATGTATTCATAAGCAGCAGGGTCATACGATGAATCGGTCCATTCTGAAACATTTCCGGCCATGTTATACAAATTGTAATTATTTGGCTCATACGATTTAGCTTCTACAGTATATAAAGCACCATCAGCCGCATAATCTCCTCTGTTTGGCTTGAAGTTAGCTAAATAACACCCTCTATCGTTTTTAGCATAGTGACTTCCCCAAGGATAAGTTGCAGACTCTAAGCCTCCACGTGCCGCATATTCCCACTCGGCTTCCGTAGGTAAACGGAATGAGTTAATAAAATCTCTCTTTTTCTTTTTAGATTTAATGTAGGCATTCTTATTCAAAGTTCTCCAAGCACAAAATGCTTTGGCTTGTTTCCAAGAAACACCAACTACCGGATAATCACTGTAAGCTTGGTGCCAAAAGTAATCATTGTGCATAGGTTCATTATATGAGTACGCAAAATCTTTAATCCAAGAAGTTGTATCAGGGTAAACTCTAACTTTTTCTTTTTTGATAAAATCCGATCTTTTTCCCGTTTTAGCTTTGGCTGCCGCTTGAATATCCATCCAAGTGTAGCTGAATTCCAATTTATTCACATTAATGGTACGTAAACCATTGTATGATTCAGCAGCAGGTAAATACATAGAATCCATGATTTCTACATAATATTCATCCGGATATTTAGAAGTATCGGTGATTAATTTAACTTTACGGTTTAATCTTCTACCCGCAAACATATCATCCTCTGTTCCTATACTATAGTAATTCTCATACATGTATTTGTCGTAAGGAGTCATTTTTTCCGGATCGGCATCTGCAAAGGCATAGTCACCAATACTGCTACCGCCTCTTTTACCACCACCGGTTCCGGTAGTTTGACCTAATTCATCTGCATAAATGGCCAATTTCATTCGCATAGTCGAATCTTTAACCCACTCTACAAACTGTCTGTATTCACTGTTCGTGATTTCAGTTTCGTCCATGTAGAAAGAACGAACAGTAACTGTTTTGGTTGGTGCATCTTGTACATTAGCTAAATCATCGTCTGATTTACCCATAATAAATGCTCCACCAGGTATAAGTGTCATACCGTAAGGTTTCTCCGGATGCCATTTTCTACCTTTAACTCCAACAAGCTCTCCTTTGTCGCTTGAACCACAGCCCACTAATAAGACTAAAATTGTTGATAATGTAATGAACTTCTTCATATAAATTTGGGTTATCATGTACTCGAATTTTTAAGGCCGTAAACCTATTTATTATTTTTCTAAAATGCAATTATTTATTTCAATAATTTAAATTTTAACCAAAACTAAAAATTATACTCTAATTTAAAAAGAAAAAAATCGATAAAAAGCTGTTTTTGTCGATGAAATACATGTTTTTATTCGAAATGTAATCTTTTACTTTCAATCACAAGAGGTTCTTTCGTTGTGCTTTCCACCATCTTTCGGGGATATCTTGGTCGCAAGCTCGCAAATAATCCTCATGTGTACATGGCAATAACGCACTTTTTTTTAATTTATTATTAACAGTTGAAATAAATGGAATCTCAATCCACCACCTTTCGGTTTTTGGACTTTTGAAAAAAACCAACTCCATATCATCAATTGGAACAATGTATTTAATGAAATTATTTCGATCTCCTTTGGGGTATTCATTGGATCTGAAATTGACCCCTTCTATAAAATACCAAATAATTTGAGCCATCAGTACCGCTTCATTTTCGGTGTCATTGTGTCCAAAAACACCAAATAAGGAAACTTTATCACTTATTCCGGAATATCTAGACAAGGCACATATTTCTTTGCCATTGAATCCATTCGGGGTAAATGTAGTAAAATTTGCTGAATCTGAAGATTTTACAGCTGTTAAATCCATCGACACCACATCTGCATCTCTAAAAACAGGTTCAGTTAGCGTTAAATCGGCTGAAACTTCACCCAATCTGTAGGCATCAAAATACAATTTTTCGATTAAATCTATTTCTTCCTGTGAATTAAAATAGGTTTGATATCCAATATTACTGTAATTAAAAAGATTATTGGGTTCGTTAATAATAATTTTTGACAGAAAAGAGTCGTCTGTATGCTTTACTTGATCTTTTCCTAAATCGAATTTTTTGTCTATACTAACCAAATTTACCATTTGATCCAATTGATCAAAAGCTCGATACATTCCATAGGTTAGGTCTTGTGAGCCTCCTATTATAATAGGTATCACATTTTTTTTAATTAATTCTGCTACAATACTAGAAACAGCATAATATGTGTCTTCCGAAGTATTCCCTTCTTCAATATTGCCTAAATCAGCTATACTTGCTTGCCAATTTCCCGGATATAAACTGTAAAATTCTT
Organism: Flavobacterium sp.; assembly: GCA_024709705.1. GTDB lineage: Bacteria > Bacteroidota > Bacteroidia > Flavobacteriales > Flavobacteriaceae > Flavobacterium. The sequence continues at coordinate 4,023 of JANJWE010000307.1, forward strand.
TACGAAAAGCTTCTAAAGTAAAAGGAATTGTTTTAGAACTTCCTCTACTATCCAACACACCTATGAGAGCTATTTTTACCTTACTAATGTCCGGAAAATCTTCTTCTGTATGAAAAACAACTTTACTGGCTAATGCTTGAGGATTGTTGTTTTTCTTAAGAGAATCAATAAAATGAGAATTAAGAGGTGCTAAAAAATCAAATGCCATAGCTTATTTCTTTTTTGCCGTTGTTTTTTTGGTTACCGATTTTGCAGCAACTTTTTTAGCAGGTGCCTTTTTTGCCGGTGCTTTTTTGTCGATAAGTTCCTGAACCTGAGCTAAAGTTAATTTTTCGGCATCTATATCTTTATTTAATTCTATCTTTAACTTTCCTTTCAAAATAACAGACCTACCCCATCGGGCTTTTTCTACCCGAATACCTTCTGCCTTCCATTCATGAATAACCTTATCGATTTCTTTTTGTTGTTTTTCTTCAATCAACTCATTCAAATCCGATTGCGAAAGTTTATCAAAATTGTATTTTTTGCTTACGTTAATAAACATACCATTCCATTTGATGAAAGGCCCAAATCGTCCAACTCCTTTTTGAATAGGTAAACCATCATAAGTTCCAATAGGTGCATCGGCTTGATTTTTTTCATCAATCAATTCTTTTGCTCTGTCGAGTGAAACATCTAAAGGATCTTCACCTTTAGGTAATGAAATAAAGGTTTTGCCAAAACGAACATAAGGTCCAAATCGTCCGTTATTCACTTCAACTTCTTCACCTTTATATATACCTAAATTTTTAGGTAATAAAAATAAGTTTAAGGCTTCTTGTAATGTTATGGTACCAATGTTTTGATCAGTTCCTAAGCTGGCAAACTGTTTGTTTTCATCATCTATATCTCCAATTTGAGCCATTGGTCCAAATTTACCTAAACGAACGGATACCGGTTTTCCTGTTTTTGGGTCGGTTCCCAGAATGCGTTCGCCACTTTCTCTATCCGCATTCTCTTCTACATTTTTAACTACCGGATGAAAATGATTGTAAAAATCACGCATCATTTTGGTCCAATCCTCGTTTCCTTCGGCAATTTCATCAAAGTCTTGTTCTACTTTGGCTGTGAAATTGTAATCTAATATGGTCGAAAAGTTTTTAACCAAAAAGTCGTTTACAATTATACCGATATCGGTTGGCACCAATTTCCCTTTATCCGAACCGGCATTTTCCGTTAACACAACCGATTTAATATCATTCCCTTTTAAGGTTAATTGATTGTATTTACGCTCCTGCCCCTCAAAACTCCCTTTTTCAACATAATTTCTGTTGATAATGGTTGAAATAGTTGGAGCATAAGTTGAAGGTCGTCCTATTCCTAGTTCTTCTAATTTTTTTACCAATGAAGCTTCGGTATATCTACTCGCAGGTCTAGAGAAACGTTCGGTTGCTGTTATATAATTATTCAACAATCGTTCGTTTACTTTCATGGACGGCAACATGCCTTCTTGTTCTTCTTCATCTTCATCGTTTCCCTCTAAGTAAACTTTCAAGAAACCTTCAAATTTGATTACTTCTCCGGTTGCCGAAAAATATTCATTATGATTGTTCGCTTCAATTTTCACATTAGTTCGCTCTAATTCCGCATCACTCATTTGCGACGCCAACGTTCTTTTCCATATCAAATCATACAATCGAGCTTGATCTCTGTCTATATCTAAAGTATGTTTAGACATATCGGTTGGACGAATAGCTTCGTGAGCTTCTTGTGCCCCTTTAGCTTTGCTGGTAAAAGTTCTGGGCTTACTGAATTCTTTCCCATACGAACGCGTGATTTCTGCCTGTGCGGCTGCCATCGCTTCTTGCGATAAATTCACGCTATCCGTTCTCATATAAGTAATATGCCCGGCTTCATACAGTCGTTGAGCAATTTGCATGGTAATTCCAACCGGAAGATATAATTTTCGTGCCGCCTCTTGTTGTAACGTTGAAGTTGTAAACGGAGCAGCAGGTGATTTCTTGGTAGGTTTTGTTTCTAATTCGGCTACCTTATATATAGAACCTATATTTTGTTGCAAAAAATCTTGGGCCTCTTTTTGGGTGGAAAAATTCTTAGGCAATTTAGCTTTGAATGTTTTACCTGCTTCATTGGAAAATTCGGCAGTAACAGAAAAAGAAGCTTGCGGCTTAAAATCCTGAATTTCGCGTTCTCTTTCTACAATCAATCGCACCGAAACCGATTGTACACGCCCTGCTGAAAGTCCGCCCTTGACTTTTTTCCACAATACAGGAGACAATTCATATCCCACCAAACGATCTAAAACTCTTCGGGCTTGTTGTGCATTTACTAAATTATAATCGATTCCTCTCGGATTTTCGATAGCCTTTTGAATGGCTGATTTAGTGATTTCATGAAAAACAATACGTTTGGTTTTTTTGGGATCTAATTTCAATTCTTCTGCCAAATGCCATGAAATGGCTTCTCCTTCTCGGTCTTCATCACTCGCCAACCAAACCGTTTCGGCATTTTTGGCTAAAGATTTCAGTTTTGTCACCAATGCTTTTTTATCAGATGAAACTTCATATTTGGGTTTGAAATCTCGCTCTACATCCACCCCTATTTCTTTGGAAGGCAAGTCAGCAATATGCCCATAACTGGACTCTACCTGATAATCACTTCCTAAAAATTTTTCGATGGTTTTTGCTTTTGCGGGTGACTCAACGATAACTAAATTCTTTGCCATGTATGTATTTGTTTGGCAACAAAAGTATGGTTTTTTTTTAATTATTGATTTTTGGAAAATAAATTCAAAGAAATTAGGGTCGTTTTGAACCTAAATTTTGTTAAACAACTACTGCCATCTTGTCATATTTTCAATTTTAGTATTATCTTTGCAGACTGATTTCAGATAAAATCAATTATGGAGAAGATTATAGAAGAAAACAAGCAAGGAACCAGCTTAGTTTTAGCACAAAAAGAAGGCAATACCAAAAAGCTATTTATAGAAAGTTACGGCTGTCAGATGAATTTCTCGGATAGTGAAATCGTAGCTTCTATTTTACATGAACAAGGTTACAATACTACTCAAAATTTGGAAGAAGCCGATTTGGTTTTGGTTAATACGTGTTCTATTCGTGACAAAGCCGAGCAAACGGTTCGCAAGCGATTGGAAAAATACAATGCCGTAAAAAAAATCAACCCAACCATGAAAGTGGGTGTTTTGGGTTGTATGGCCGAGCGTTTGAAAAGCCAGTTTTTGGAAGAAGAAAAAATTGTAGATATGGTCGTTGGACCTGATGCCTATAAAGATATTCCCAACTTATTAAAAGAAGTGGAAGAAGGTCGTGATGCCATCAACGTGATTTTATCTAAAGAAGAAACCTACGGCGATATTTCTCCTGTTCGTTTAAACAGTAATGGAGTGAATGCGTTTGTTTCTATTACCCGTGGATGCGATAATATGTGTACATTTTGCGTCGTTCCGTTTACACGTGGTCGTGAAAGAAGTCGTGAACCGCAAAGTATTTTAGAAGAAATCAAAGATTTGTACGAAAGAGGTTTTAAAGAAGTAACGCTTTTAGGTCAAAACGTAGATAGTTATTTATGGTATGGCGGAGGTTTGAAAAAAGATTTTGACAAAGCTACCGAAATGCAAAAAGCCACAGCCGTTGATTTTGCTCAGTTGTTAGAAATGTGTGCGGTGCAATTCCCGAAAATGCGTTTCCGTTTTTCTACCTCCAATCCTCAAGATATGCATGTGGAAGTGATTGAAATTATGGCCAAATACCATAACATTTGCAAATACATCCACTTGCCGGTTCAAAGTGGTAGCACAAGAATTTTAAAAGAAATGAACCGTCAACACACGCGTGAAGAATACATGGCGTTGGTGGACAAAATATATGAAATCATTCCGGATATTTCGCTTTCGCAAGATATGATTTCCGGTTTCCCAACTGAAACAGAAGAAGACCATCAAGATACCTTGAGTTTGATGAAATATGTGAAATACGATTTCGGATTTATGTTTGCCTATTCAGAGCGTCCCGGAACATTAGCAGCCCGAAAAATGGTGGATGATGTGCCGGAAGAAGTTAAGAAAAGACGTTTAAATGAAATCATCGACTTGCAACAAAAATTAGGCTTGGAAAGAACCAAACGCTTTGTTGGACAGGAAGTTGAAGTTTTAATTGAAAAAGAATCGAAACGTTCCACCGAACATTGGAGCGGCAGAAACTCGCAAAACACCGTGGTGGTTTTCCCAAAAGAAAATTACAAAGTGGGTGATTTTGTAATGGTAAAAATCAACGATTGTACCGCTGCGACATTAATTGGAGAAGCGGTTGGTTATTCGGAAATAATGCAATAATTTTTGTTTCAGGTTTCAAGTTTCAGGTTAACACCTCAACTTGAAACCTGAAACTTGAAACCTGAAACAAATCATGGAATCCGTACAAGCAATAAAACAACGATTTGAAATCATCGGAAATGATCCAAAACTCAATCGTGCGATAGAAAAAGCCATTCAGGTGGCTCCTACTGATATTTCGGTTTTGGTTACCGGTGAAAGTGGCGTGGGAAAAGAAAGTATTCCGAAAATTATTCATTCGCTTTCGCATCGAAAGCACGGAAAATACATCGCGGTAAACTGTGGAGCAATCCCTGAAGGAACCATCGACAGCGAATTGTTTGGTCATGAAAAAGGAGCCTTTACCGGAGCAACAGGAGCCCGTGAAGGGTATTTTGAAGTAGCCGATGGCGGAACCATTTTTTTGGATGAAGTAGGTGAATTACCCTTAACGACTCAAGTTCGTTTGCTACGTGTATTAGAAAACGGAGAATTTATCAAAGTAGGTTCGTCGCAAGTGCAAAAAACAAATGTTCGCATTGTGGCGGCTACCAACGTTAATATGTTTGATGCCATTGAAAAAGGAAAATTCCGTGAAGATTTATATTATCGATTGAGTACCGTTGAAATCATGCTACCTCCTTTACGAGAAAGAAAGGATGATATTCATTTATTATTTAGAAAATTCGCTGCCGATTTTAGTCAGAAATACAAAATGCCACCTATCAAATTAGATGATAATGCCGTGGATTTATTGTTGAAATACCGCTGGAGTGGAAATATTCGCCAGTTGCGAAATATTGCTGAACAAATATCGGTCTTAGAAACCCATCGAAATATTTCGTACCAAACATTATTCAGTTATTTACCTCAAGAAGGTTCGAATCTTCCGGCTGTAATTAAAGATAAAAAAGCCGAAAGCGATTTTAGCAACGAGCGAGAAATCCTGTACAAAGTACTTTTTGACATGAAAAGTGATTTGAATGATTTGAAGAAACTCACTTTAGAATTGATGCAAAACGGTAGTGCCAAAGTGCAAGAAACCAATAAAAATTTAATTCAAAAAATATACGGTTCTAAAGAGGAAAGTGAAATTCCGTTTGAGGAACCTCGAATGAACGTTATTCCGGCTCAAGCAATTCCGGATCAAGAAGAATTTGAAGATGATGACGATGATCAAGACTATCTTTTTGCTGAAACAGTAGAAGAAGAAGAAACTTTGCGATTGGATGCCAAAGAAATTGAGCTCATCAAAAAAGCATTAGAACGCAACAAAGGAAAACGCAAAGCAGCTGCTGATGAATTAGGCATTTCGGAACGAACACTCTATCGAAAAATAAAACAATTTGATTTGTAAACCATGAAACGAACCTTAATATTCATACTTTTTTTATCCACTATTTTTTCGATAAATAGTTGTAAATATTACAACTTTACCGGAACCGGAAAAATTGATGCCAAAACATTTCAAGTCAATTATTTTCAAAATAATGCAGAATTAATAGAACCCGGAATTGAACGTGATTTTACCTTAGCCCTTCAAGATTTAATTCAAAATCAAACCAATTTAAATTTGGTTACATCCGGTGGTGATTTAAGATATGAAGGAGAAATTACCGGATTTAGAATATCTCCTATGACCGCAACTGCCGATCAAAGAACAGCTCAAAACAGACTAACATTTACCGTAAATGTTCGTTTCACCAACATGAAAAAAGAAGAGGATAACTTTGAAAAACCGTTTTCATTTTTCTATGATTATCCCGCAAATAATCAATTGGTTGGAGCTACATTGGCTGCCGCAAAACAAGAGATTTTTGAACGTATCACACAAGATATTTTTAATGAATCCCTAGCCAAATGGTAGATTTTCTACAAAACTTTCTTTTGATTGTTAATTTTTTTTAACTTTATACAATAAATTGCTAATTAATTTATCCTTTTGAACAGTTCAGAATATACATATTTACTCAACAATCCAAGTGCCGTTTCAGAAAAGCAATCTAAAGCTTTGGAAACTGTGGTTGAAAGTTTTCCCTACTTTCAGAGTGCCAGAGCACTGTATTTGAAAGGCCTATACAATCAGGATAGTTACAAATACAACTTTGTACTTAAACAAACCGCTGCACATACGACAGACCGTAATGTGCTTTTTGATTTTATAACTTCGGATGAATTTACAATAATTGAAAAGGACATTTACGAAAAAAAGTTAGCTCTTTTATTAGATATTGATGTTGTTGACAGTAAAGTTGAATCTAAGGATATAGCGGGAATTCAAAATTTATCCGATTTAAAAGTAATCCCTACTGTTGAATATGAATCGAGTGAAGTAGAATTTGTAAAAATTAAAAACACAGAAAAGTCTGAGATTACGATAACCACTCCTGAACACGCTGAAGAAAAGATAGAATCTGACAACCCATCTGAATTAATTTCGCCTTCCGAGTCAAGTGAAACAAAATCAGAAAATGAATCATTAACACCTGAAATAGAAATTGCAGACACAGTTGACAATCCCCTTGACTCTG
>JANJWE010000314.1 GCA_024709705.1 Flavobacterium sp.
GATGAAACCTACAAAGTTCCAACTCCTAAAAAACAATATGCCGGAATAGTGTTGACGTTATCCAAATACGAACATCCGGATTTGAGTGGATTTAACGATAGTGAAGTCTGTTTCCGAGTTCCATTAGAATACCATGCCGGATTGATTGTGAAATCAGAAAAGTACGAACGCATACGGGAATTATTAGACGATTATGCAGAACGATTGGTGAAGGATTTTGCGGCTGTTGCTCAACAACAGGAAGTGAAGAAGTTGCATTAACCTAAAATATAATTTTATATTAACCATATAAGTCATATAAGTTTAAAAACATCAAAAACTTATATGACTTATATGGTTTAAAAAATAATTTGAATTGAAAAAATACAACTCCAACAACTTCCACAAACACACTTTTTGCCTTTGGAAAGAGGTTCCTTTAACTGAATTTGAAGGAATGAAACCGAGTTTCAAAAGTCAATCGGGAAGTGAATATTTTTTTACAGAAGAAGGTGTTTATCGGATTTCCAACCATTGGGGAAGGGTGGCCAATTGCCGTTGGCGTTTGCTTCCGTTAAGTGATTATAGAAACCAACATACCAAAATAGGTTTTGCCAACTGGGCTGATTTTTATCCTAATGATGAAACCAGCAATTTATTTTTTATTCAAGTAAATTGGGCACAAAAAACAGTTGATTTTTTCCACAAAGACATGCCTTTTTATGATGGAAAAGCTACGTTGCGAAATGCATCAGAAACCGCCAAAATACTCAAAAAAATCAAATTGATTTTGAATGAAGATACTTGGGCGAAGTATTTGGACTATCAGGATTTGGAGGAGTTGAGAAGAAAAACGGTGAAGAAATTAATCTAAAATTTAACATTAAGTAATTAAGGAAAGTTTAGATATTCATTATGGAACAATGAAAAAAACTTAATTTCTTAAGGTTAAAAATTATCGTTCAAACATTCCAACGGTTCCACCCACCCAGTCTTTATCTTTATTGAATTTCACGCCGATCATTTCGCCACGGCTTAAACGCACTAAATTCGTTACCGGAATAGGAGCAGTGGCATTATCCGGCCAAACACAAAGAATGCGAACTTCTGCTTTGACTTTACCATTCGGTGATTGAATGATGGGCATGTAATTCACCTTTTTCTGTAATATGTATAAGTCTTTTTCTACAACCGCTTCGATGTCTTCTTTTTTGACATGGAAAATCACACCACTTCCGGAGAAAGAAAACAAAGGTTTTAGCACATAATTCTCTAAATCGGTTGGAATTTCTTTTAAATCACTCAACAAAGTCGTTTCAATAAAATAATCTCCTTTCAAATAAGGCAAAATGAACTTACTAATCCGGAAAAACCAATTTGGATGTCCGGCCCATTCTACATCCAGTTCATCTGAAAAATCAAAGTTCAAATGTAAATCGGTAAGCAAATCTAACTCGTCAAAAATAACCCGATTATAGATGCGTTTTACTTCAATTTCTTCACCTTTTTTGTTGGTGTAGTAGAGTTTTTTACCTTTTTGAATGAGTTCTGTTACGCATACAATCGGAATACCAAAGTCGCGTTGACAGTAATAAAAATCGATCTTGGTATTTTGTTTTTCCGGTTCAATTTCCAACAGAATCACTTGCTCTTTGGGATGATGGTTTAGTATCACTTCCTCCATTAATTCAAGATACGTTTCATGATTAAATCCACTTAAAAAAGGGGTTAATTCACTTAGAAAAGGGTAGTGGTTTACAAATTTTTTGGACAATTCATTCTGAAAATTAAACAAGGATGGAAAGCCTTGCACTTCGATCAATTTTGGAATAATCTTACCATTATCTTCACAAATTCCAAAATCAATCGCCAAGAAAGTCGTATGTTGATCTTCATTGGGTACTATACGGTTGAGTTCCAAAGCTTTGTTGGTTAAAGCTTTGAAATCCGGTTTTTGAATAAAATCAATGACTTCCTGACATCCTTGTAACAACTGTGCTTTCAATTCATTTGGAATGAAAAAAGGAGTTTCACCAATCCGAAATGTAGGACGATAATCAAAATCGTTTGTGATTGAATCGATAAGTTGATTGTATTTTTCTTCAGAAAACTGGTCGTTGAATACCTTTCTATAATGTTGATTCATACTATATTTAGCTTTAAAAAAAGGCACAAAAGAAAAACTTGAGTGCCTTATTTATTTTTGAATAATCAATTAATTGGATAAAGTTTTTTTGTGCTTTAATAAATCATTAATGGAAGTACGAAGAAAATTGGGGATAATGGTTTCATTGGTCAGGTAAATTTTATCTTCTTCTACCAAATTCTCCAACATTTTTAAGAACTTAATTCGACCTTTCATTTTAATGATTTTTTCTCTAAAAGGTCTGTTTTTCATGTGAGCCAAGAAACTCAACGGATCAGCTTCCGGATGGAACTGAACTCCAACAAACTCTTTTGAAAAACGGATTCCCATGATAGCACGTTCGTATTGTACGTGGTCGCGAATTTTTTCCAATGCAATAATTTGTGCCCCTAATTTCTTAATGTTTTTATGATGTGGTTGAACCACTTGAAAATCACGACTATCAATCGTATAAAACGGATTTTGGAGACCTTCGAAAAGAATATCGGTCAATCCTTCATTTACTTTGTGCGTGGTCATGATACCAAAAGAAGTATCTTTTCGCTTGTTGATTTCGGCTAAGCCAAAGTGTTTACAAGCCATTTGAAAAGAATGACAAATGAACAAAACATGTTTCTTCATTTCATTTTCTTGATTCCATTTCCATAAGGCATCAATCAATTCAAAATATTTTTTATCCCAAACACCGTCACCTTCCAATGGATTTCCGGGACCACCGGTGGAAATATAAATATCGAATTTTGTGATATCCGGAAATTCTTTTTTCCCTCTAATATCAAAGATTTGAAACGAAACCATTTGGTTAAAACGGTTGATGATATCGATGATACAACGCATTCCTTGGTTAGGTTCGCCATTGTACATATCTAACACCGCTATTCTGATTTGTGAATTCATGAGGTCACATTTTAATAATGCAAATATACTTTTTTTAACGAAATGGTTTATTTGTTCATTTTTAGGTTATTACGTATTTTTCAACAACTTAATTTAGCTTTATAAAAAGCGTTTCTATAATTTGTATTAAATTCCTTTCGTAAATTCACTTGTAATTAAATCAACTACTTTGGTTAAATCTTTTGTTTCTTCATAAACGGCTAATTGTTTCGCTGCTCCGGTTCCGTCTCTTAGGATATTGTGGACGTAATTGATTTCTTCACGGCTACCGAGTTCATCCACTACATCATCAATAAAATCAAGTAATTCTAAAATTAACTCTTTGGTTGGTACCTCTTTTTGCAGACCAAAATCAATCATATTTCCTTGTACACCGTAACGAGCAGCTCGGAATTTATTTTCTTTGATTAAGGCCAATCGATAAATATTAAAACTGGTATTGGCTTGTGTTAATTTATACAACTTGGCCACAATAGCTTGAATAATAGCTACTATACAAATCGTTTCATCAACGGTTAAACTCATATCGCAAATTCGGAATTCAATTGTATTGTAGAACGGATGCAAACGTAAATCCCACCAAATTTTCTTAGGATTATCGATACAATTTGTTTTCACTAATGTTTCCAAGAAATTGTCATACGATTGTACAGAATCAAAATATTCCGGTAAACCGGTGCGTGGAAACTTGTCAAATACTTTGGTTCTAAACGATTTGTAACCCGTATTTCGTCCTTCCCAGAAAGGAGAATTGGTAGAAAGTGAAAAAATATGGGGTAAGAAATAGCACGCTTGGTTCATCAATTGCAAACCGATTTCCCGACTTTCGATTCCCACATGGCAATGCATTCCAAAAATCAAATTGGAACGAGCCGCATCTTGCAATTCATTTACAATATTATGATAACGTGGGTCATCCGTTATAGGTTGATCTTGCCATTTTGAGAATGGATGTGTTCCGGCGGCACCTACAACTAATCCTTGTTTAGCAGCCAATTCAACAATCTTTTTTCGTAGAAAAGTAATTTCCTCTCGAGCTTCTTTAACGTTTTTACAAATATTGGTTCCTACTTCCACCACCGATTGGTGCATTTCGGCTTTTACTTGCTCTTGTAAAATAATTTTAGCTCCGTCCACAATTTTAGACATGTGTGAGCGAAGATCTCGCGTTTCAGGATCGATAATTAAATATTCCTCTTCTACACCTAATGTAAAAACAGGTAAAGGTTTTTTTATACTCATTACAACTCGGTTTGAAGGTAATTAAAATCGTTTGGCTACATTTACAGAATCTTTCATAAATGTACCCCAAGTCAAATTCATCTGTCCATCTTTATGTTTTTTGGCATACTCTATAGCCATTTTAGCCGCTTCTTCAACTACCCATTCAAAATTTTCTTTGCCTACTGATGTAATTTCGGCATCGGGAGCCGGATTTCCAAAATCGATAGCATAGGGGATACCGTCACGCACCGCAAATTCAACCGTATTAAAATCATATCCTAATCCTTTGCAAAGTCGAATCGTGTAGTCTTTAATTGTGGCTAACAATTTTTTCTCTGCCGGTGGACCATCCACAACATAACGTAAATGATGCGGATTTCTGGGTTCATAAGGCATAATTCGAACCGACTTACCTCCTAAACAATACACTCTAAAATAGGATTCGAACACAATTTCTTCCTGTAAAAGCATTACTAATTGTCCGGTTTCTCTATGAATATCCCAAAACATATCTCTGTTTTCTAAACGGTATACATTTTTCCAACCGCCACCGGCATAGGGCTTCATGTAAGCCGGAAACTTGACATAATCAAATATGGCTTCCCAGTCGAGTGGATATTTTAAGTTTCGAAAAGATTTACTGGTGGTATCAGTAGGATGTTCTGCAGAAGGTAAAATTACTGTATTGGGTAGCGGAACACCTAATACATCTGCTAAACAGTTATTAAAAAATTTATCATCTGCACTCCACCAAAAAGGATTATTGATTACGGCAGTACCGGTTAGAGCGGCATTTTTTAAATAGGCTCTATAAAAAGGTACATCTTGAGAAATACGGTCTATAATTACAGCATATTCTGTGGCTTTATTTTGAACCACTTTATCAATGGATACGGCTTCTGCTAGGATTCCTTTTTCATTTTTTGAATTCACACGGTCAATAAAAGCTTGTGGGAAGGTATCTTCCATTCCGAATAAGATTCCAATTTTTTTCATTTGAATTTGTTTTAATGCTTTTTAAAAATATTTAATTCTGGATAAATAATGGGGAAACATTTCACGCCAAACCGGCCAATCATGCTGTTTATCTTTTCTAACATCCAACCAATGTGGGATTTCTCTTTGGGCTAAAACTCTACTTAACTTCAAATTGGCATCGTAGCAAATATCCCAATTAGAAGTACCCAGAATGATATCCATATTCCATAATTCTCTATCGTTTAGACCATGCAAAAAATCTTCCGGACTGTTGTAAAATACATGGTCGTCGTGATAACCATCCATAAAACTCTTAATACTAAAAGCACCACTCATGGCAAACATATGACTTACATAACCCGGATGACGAAAAGCGAAATTGGCTGCGTGATACCCTCCAAAACTACACCCTGCAACAGCAACTTTTCCCGAATAGGTATTGTTTCTTACTTTTTCAACGATTTCATGACAAATCATTTTGTCGTACCATACATGATTTTGAATACGATGGTACGGATGAATATTTTTGTTGTAAAAACTGTCTTTATCAATACTTTCCGGGCAAAAAACCTGAATCAACCCTTGTTCTATGTACCATCTAGCAGATTCTACCAACCCTTGATCTTTATTTTCATGAAAGCTGCCCATTGAAGTAGGAAATACGATTACCGGATAACCGGCATGCCCGAATACCAACATTTGAACTTCTTTATTGAGATTTGGTGAATACCATTTGTAATAAGCTTCTTTCATACATCCTACTTTTTAAATTACGATTGATATTAAATTAGAATTGAAAAGTCAACAACTTATTTAACAATAATACTGAATTTTAAGCATTTTTATTCATAAAAATTTAATTCAATGCGATAATTATGATTAAATGTAAAAAGCGAAACTTTGAATAAAAAAAAATCAAAAAAGAAGGGTAGTTTTCCTAACAATTTTTAAAATCATCAATTTTTCATGAGTCGAAAATTAAACACAAAATTAATTGGTACCTAAAAATTTAGAAATCTAATAGAAAAAAAGGGAGTTATGGGGAGCCAAACTCAAAAATAATGAATTTAGGAATGTTCAAATAATTGAATTTGACTTTTCAATCGTTCAATAAGCATGTTCATCATTCTTTTATTTAGATTAGAGGAATTGGAAATATAATTAGCGTATTCTTCCAAAGTAAAAAGACCTATTACCATTCCTTTTAATGAATTTCTAAATTTGATATCTTTTTGAATCGAATTTTCTATAAACTGTAGTTTTTTTTCAATAGAAAAACTATAAAAATCAGATTTGTGTTTACTAATGTAATTTTTAAAGACTTCTACAAATAAATCATTTTGTAGTTTTAAAATAGGGCGGAGGGTTAGATTTTGAAATCGTTCTTCAGAAGAAGATTGTTCTGTTACTACACCTAATGAGGCTCCTCGATTTTCAGTGATAAAATTATCTCGTGGTATCATTTTTTATTTTAAAGTTAAAAAAAAGCCTCTGTAGTTTTACAGAGGCTTTGATTTAGTTATTAAGGAATGATTGTTAATTATTTTACTTTAAAAGTAACACGTCTAACTAATCTTCGGGCTCCAGATGAATCTTTGTCTACTGATGAATCTTCACCTGCAGAAATTACATTCAATCTATTTTCTGTAATACCGGCTTTCATCAAAATGTTTTTAACATTGGTAGCACGGGTATTGGCTAACTTATCATTATATGGCGTTTTACCAATTTCGTCAGCATGTCCAATAATATCAACCGATGCCGTAGGATTGTTTCTCAAATAGGTTAAGATAAAATCAATTCCTTCAGTTGAAACATTTGTAGGTTGTGTTTTATTAAAGTCAAAATATGTTGCCACATATCCATCGTTTATAAATTGTTTTATAGTTTCTTTTTGAGATTCAATTAATGTTTCTTTAGAGGTATAAGTATTATTTAAATAACGTTCTAATTCATCGGGAACACCATTTTTATTTAAATCAATCATTCTACCTTTAGTATCAACTGCTACTCCGGCTATCGAATTGGGCTCTGCATCCAAATAATCCGGAACGCCATCTTGATCAGAATCATTCAAATTATTTTCAATTTCACCTACTCGTTTTTCAAGAGCTTTAATTTCTTCTAATTCTCTATTTCGCATCACAGCCCAATCGCCATGAACTTTTTCGGAACCGAAAGAGTAGG
>JANJWE010000328.1 GCA_024709705.1 Flavobacterium sp.
CAATGCCTATCGGGATTACAAAGTTTTTCTTAGAATATTTGTATTGAATACTTAACTAAGGTAGTAATTGTCTAAAAAAGAGTTATAAGGTAAAATAAATAGCTTAATACTAAGCTGCTTTTTTTTAAACCTAAAAATACGGCAAATGCCTTATGGATTGCCGGTCTTTCCTTAATCAATTTTGTAAAACGAAAGTTCAATTCAAAATAGATAAAGCATGAAAAGAAACATTACATTACATTTTTTACTAATTTTTCCTTTTTGGACAATTGCCCAATTGGGGACAATTGATCCCAATTTTGCCATTGGTACAGGTGCAGGAACTTCGTTCACTCAAAAAAGAGTAGAAACTATAGTCCAGCAACCGGATGGTAAATTACTACTTGGAGGATGGTTCTCTGAATTTAACGGAACAGAAAGTAGACGTATTGTTCGTTTAAATTTAGATGGAAGCGTAGATACTTCTTTTAATGTAGGGGAAGGCTTCAATGGAACCTCTCCTTATGTTAATACTATTGCACTTCAACCGGATGGAAAAATACTGGTTGGTGGAAATTTTTCGGACTATAAAGGAGTTACGCGACACCGGATTGCTCGATTAAATCCGGATGGATCTTTAGATAACGGTTTTAACCCACTTTCGGGATTTAACAGTGACGTTAACAGTATCGCTATTCAACCGGATGGTAAAATTGTGGTGGGTGGCATTTTTTCAAAATTTGATTGGCTAAACCAGGGGGGTATCGATAGACAAGCCATAGCACGTTTAAATGCTGATGGTTCCTTAGACACTACTTTCAACTCCGCAACCGGTTTTACTTCTACTGCAGGTCAAAATCGTGTACACACCGTAATTGTGCAACCGAATGGGAAAATTTTGTGTGCTGGATTATTTACCGCCTATAAGTCAGTACCTCGTATTCTTTTGGCACGCTTAAACGAAGATGCTAGTTTGGATACCACATTTGATGCCGGAAACAACTTCTCTTTAGTTTTTGGTTTTTATGGAGAAGCATGGAAAACGGTCTTGCTTCCCAATGGTCAAATAATCACCGCTGGAAACTTTCGTCATACCGGAGCTAATAACAAAGCTATTGTAAAATTAAATGCAGATGGAAGTGTAGATACATCCATGGCACTTGATCTCTCCAATGTTACTGCCATGGCTGTACAATCAGATGGAAAAATTCTCGCATCCGCCGGCGGTCCGTATACATTCAGAAGGTATTTGGAGAATGGAGCAGTCGATTCAACTTTTCCTGAGATTTCTTTTAACGATTGGGCCAGACACTGTATCGTTCAAAATGACGGAAACATTGTGATTGGGGGATGGTTTTCGTATAATCCATCCGGTTTGATGCGGGTTGTTGGCGATACACCTAACCTCAATTTAATTGATAAAACAATCCTAAACAAGGTCAAAATCTATCCGAATCCGGTGAAAGATATACTTACTATAGATTTAGCTGAAATACCTAACTTTTCTGAAGCCACCCTAACCCTTCACGATTTTCAAGGTAGGAAGGTAAGTGAACACTATTTTACAAATGGAATTTCATCCATTACTACCAACCATTTACCCAATGGACTTTATTTCGTAACAATACAATTTGAAAACACACAACTCACCAAAAAAATTGTGATTCAACACCATTAAATATAATTCAAAATTTAAAGAACTTATTAACAGTTTGTAACTGAAATAAGTTCTTTTTCCATATTCAAACGTTTTAAACTACATGCTAAAAAAAGTCATGTATTTGTATTACAGTTCGACTATCAAATGACAATAGCATTGATTCACCTCAACTAAATGAAACTTATTATTTATAAAATTAATTTCTTGGAAAACATACATCTGAATTGTATATTTTTAAATTAGTTTGCAGTTTATCATTCGTAATTTGTCACACTGTTCTGCAAATTCTTTTATGTAAAATGCTTTGCATTTGGGCAAATAGTGTACCTCTAAAATTATTTATTTTTAAACTTTACGATGTTGGAATTTGTGAAACAAGAGATTTATTTAAAGGTAAATTTCTAAAATTAGGATATGCATCAGCAAAAAAGGATAACCTGTGGTTATCCTTTTTTTGTAATCTTTTATCTCGTGTTATTCTGTAGGAATTTGTTCGTCTTTTCGACGTTCCTCAATAAATTTTTTCAACATTTTGCCGTATTTAGATTGGGCTACTTTGGGAGTGAGCGATTTTTGTATGGTGTCTAAGTATTTGATTTGAGCATCATAAATTTCGGATAGGGCTATGTAAGGGGCAATCTCGTGGTCTTTCTTGCCAATAGCGTAATTGATACAGTACAAATACTTTCTTTTGGTTAAACGCTCAGTAGCCTGGTTTATACTGTCTAAAAGGATTGTATTGTTTTCTTTTCGGGCTTTGATTTCTTTTTCAATTAGCGTTAGTTGAGGTTCTTTAAAGCGAGACATAATAGCCTTGAACTCTTGAAACAATTCATGGTTTTTGGAGCCTTTAACCACTGCATCTGCATAAAACGATTCCAATTTGGTTTGGATGGAAAGATTCCCCGGTTCTGCAAAAACAGTTAAGTTGTTATCTAAAGAATTGGTTTGTCCTCTGTCTAAAAAGAAGTATAGCACTTCGGGAGAATCTAATTTTAGATGACTTTCAAATTTTGAGTTTCCGTCAAAATTTAGGGTGTCAATCACCACGAGTGTTGTGTCTTCTAATTTTTGAATGTATAACTTACCTTGTTTGAGTCCGGCTATTTCACCGGTAATGTGTAAATTAGTTTCCGTATTTTCCTTTTTTTGACATGCAAAAGTGAGCATAAGCACACCGATAAGAATTAAAATTTGTTTCATTTATTGAGTAGCTGTTTTTGATTAAATTTTTACTTATTTGGGAGCTGCAATTTCCATTAAGAAAGCAGATAAAAGGGCACCATAGGTTCCTACAACATAGCCAAAAACGGCCAATAAAACACCCACACTTGCTAATGAAGGATGAAAAGCCGATGCCACTATGGGTGCCGAAGCCGCACCACCAATGTTGGCTTTACTGCCTACCGCTAAAAAGAAGAACGGAGCTTTAATGAGCTTGGCCACTAGAACTAAAAGAAGAACATGAATAGCCATCCAAATTAGGCCTACAATCAATAGTCCGGGATTGCTAAGAACAGAGCCTAAATCCATTTTCATTCCAATAGACGCTACTAGAATGTAGATGAATACACTTCCAATCTTACTGGCACCAGCTCCTTCGTATTGTTTGAGTTTGGTGAATGAAAAAAGTATTCCCAAAACGGTTGCAAACGTTACCATCCAAAAAAAGCGATCCCCAAAAGTAGAAACAAAAGTTGTAGGGTCGTTTACGGCCTCAAAATGGGACTTTAAAAAGTCTGATATAGAATTACTTCCCCAATGTGACAATCCTACTGCAGTGAAGGCAATTCCCAATATAATCATTAATTCGGTTAAACTGGGGTTTCGGGAAACACTGGCAGCATAGGATGAAACTTTATTTTTTAATTCCTCAATAGATGTATTATCGGCTTTGAGCCACAGGTCAATTTTTTCTTTTCGTCCAATTCCAAATAACAAAAAGGCCATCCATATATTGGCTACCACAATATCTACCAATACCATTGCTCCATAT
>JANJWE010000336.1 GCA_024709705.1 Flavobacterium sp.
CCCTAAATTCTTTACTCCCAATGGTGACGGATATAATGACACTTGGAACATTCAAGGGATGAATGAGTTTTACTATTTCAACACTGTAATTTATATTTTCGACCGCTATGGTAAATTGTTAAAACAACTTAAAAATTATACATTAGGATGGGACGGGACTTACAATGGAAGACCCATGCCATCTGATGATTATTGGTTTGTAGCCGAATTTGAAGATGGCAGAAAAATTCGCGGCCATTTCTCTTTAAAACGTTAATATTATGAAAACAATCAAAATTGCACTTCTATCACTTGTTTTATTTCCCATACAACTTTTAAGTCAAGCTTTAACCGTTTCAAACGGAATTGTAGAAGTATATCCCGATTTTGAATCTCACTATTTAGGAAAAAGAACTATTGCGGTATGGTTACCCCAAAACTATAGTCCTAAAAAAAGATATGCTGTAGTATATATGCATGATGGACAAATGCTTTTTGATGCTTCAACCACTTGGAATTCTCAGGAATGGGGTGTAGATGAATGTGTAACTCAGTTATATAAAGAAGGAAAAATACAAAATACAATTGTGGTAGGAATTTGGAATGCAGGAGATAACAGACATCCCGAATATTTCCCTCAAAAACCATTTGAATCATTAAGTGAAGAAGAAAAAAATCAAGTTACTGAATCATTAAAAAAAGCCGGTAGAACTCAAGAAAGCTTCAAACCCTATTCTGATTTGTATTTAAAGTTTATTGTTGAAGAAGTGAAACCATTTGTTGATAAAACTTATGCCACACGTAAAGAAAAAGCCTATACATTTGTTGCCGGTTCAAGTATGGGAGGATTAATATCTCTTTATGCGATTTGTGAATATCCAGAAGTCTTTGGTGGTGCAGCCTGCTTATCTACCCACTGGCCCGGAACTTTTGAAACAAAAGAAAATCCTATACCCAAAGCATTTTTAAGCTATCTAGAAAAATATCTTCCTAATGTAAATTCCTGTAAAATTTATTTTGATTATGGTACCGAAACCTTAGATGCCTTATATGAACCCATACAACAAAAGGTTGATGCCCTGTTTACCGCTAAAGGTTTTGATGGCAATCATTGGATAACCCGAAAATTTCAAGGGGCCGATCATTCAGAAAACGCTTGGAAAGAACGACTCCATATCCCTTTTGAGTTCTTATTAACAAAATAAGGTTAAAACATTTTAACAACCTCATTATTTTTGGTGCTACTGTTTGATTTTATTTACTATTTTAGTAAAAAAATCTCACATTTACAAAATGAAACTTAAAAGAGATATTGCCCGTCAATTTTGTATTTGCTTCTGTTTATTACTAATTCCACTTTCCGGAAAATCTCAGATAGCTTCTCCATTTAAAATTCGTTTCCAAAAATACATAAAAGGAGACATGGCTCTTATTTCAAATCAAATTGTCAATCGAGTTGATTCAAGAAAAAATTCGACACCTTACAACGAAGTTGGAAAAAAAGCCAAATTAAATGATGAGTTTGAAATGGCTTATGTTGATATAGATACTAATGAGAACACATTTAGTTCAAGCTCAGCTACCTTAAACTTAAATAATTCCGAGAGAAAAAAAATCATATATGCCGGATTGTATTGGTCTGCAACCTATAAATATGCCTCAGGAATACGAAATCGGAAATGGAAATACAATGCAGATGATAATTCAAGATTTACTATAGATAGTATTTTAATTCAACTTCCTGGAAAAAAAAATTACCAAACAATAGTAGGTGAAATTATATTTGACGGACTTAACCAAAAAAACTTTGCTGAAAGTGCCCCCTATGCCGTTTATGCTGATGTTACACCATTAGTTCAAGAACTTGAAAATCCCAATGGTGAATATATAGTTGCAAACATAAAAGCTACTCAGGGAAAATTAAGCGGAGGTGTCGCCGGAGGTTGGTCGTTATTTTTAGTTTATGAAGATACAACCGAAACCGCAAAATTTATAACCAGTTACGATGGTTTTGCCGGAATTACGACTAAGCCGGTTGAAATTCAATTTACGGGGTTTAATACTTTACCCAAAGGTAAAGTAAATGCCAAATTAGCTTTTGCAGCATTGGAAGGAGACGAAGGTTTGGACGGTGACCGATTAGAAATTAAATCCGGAAATCAAATCAAATATACCTCTTTGGCCCATCCACTTAAACCTGAAACCAACTTTTTTAACAGCACACTCATTGCCTACGAAGATTATTTTACCGAAAGAAACCCTAACAGCCGTAATACGTTGGGCTATGATGCCGGATTATTAAATATAAATAATATAAACAACAGCGTAATTGAAAATAATACCTCTAAAATTAGTTTGAAATTAAAATCAACGGGAGACCGCTATACCTTATTTTTTACAGCATTAAATGTTGAAATTGTAGAAAATTTGATTTCAAATACCTCGCTTAAAGCTGCTAAAAATGAATATTCAAACTCAGATTTAGTTACACCTAACCCGAATCCAACAAATGAAAACAAAGGTATGGAATTTAGCAACGAGGATAAATCGGAAATGCATTCTGAAAAAGTTGACAGTAAACCGGACTCATTTAATGAGGTAACAAAAATCCCACTAACGTATTGGAATGAAATCAGTGAAAAATTTCAAAAAGAAAAAAATCCTACTAAAAAATTAGTTTTGGCCGGAAAACCGGTATCCATTCCTAAAACACAAAAAGGATTTTATGTTGTTGCGAATGTTTTTGCTTATCCATACAATGCCAACCGGTTTTACGATTACCTGAATTCTATAGGCTTAAATCCGAAAATCCTTTATAATCCAAACACCAAATTACGAAGTGTTTACTTGGAACGATTTGACACTTGGGAAGAAGCTCTCAATTTTTATTATTCAGACGCACAAGGAAAGTACAAAGATTCCCTTTGGATTATGATTGTAACTACTCCTTAAATAAAAAACCATCCAATCGGATGGTTTCTTCATTATAGTTTATAACGTTTTCTATCGTTTTCATTCAAATAGATTTTACGTAAACGAAGTGATTTTGGTGTTACTTCAACGTATTCATCTTTTTGAATGTATTCTAATGCTTCTTCTAAAGAGAATTTAATAGCCGGAATAATCTTTGTTTTATCATCAGCTCCCGCAGAACGGAAGTTAGTTAACTGTTTGGTTTTGGTAATGTTGATGGTCATATCATCACCTCTGGAATTTTCACCCACAACCTGACCTTCATAAATATCTTCGTTTGGATCCACAAAGAATTTACCACGATCTTGTAACTTGTTGATTGAATAAGGAATGGCTTTTCCATTCTCCATCGAAATTAAAGAACCGTTGATACGACCCGCAATTTCCCCTTTAAACGGCTCATAACCAATGAAACGGTGAGCCATAATGGCTTCTCCGGCAGTAGCTGTTAACAATTGGTTTCTCAAACCAATAATTCCACGAGATGGGATATTGAATTTGATAATCATTCGCTCTCCTTTGCTTTCCATACTCAACATCTCGCCTTTTCTAACCGAAACAAACTCTACCGCTTTTCCGGAAACATGCTCCGGTAAGTCGATGGTTAATTCTTCAATAGGCTCACATTTTTGACCATCAATTTCTTTGATGATAACTTGTGGCTGACCAATTTGCAATTCGTATCCTTCTCTTCTCATTGTTTCAATCAAAACCGAAAGGTGCAATACACCACGACCAAAAACCATGAACTTATCAGCTGAATCGGTATCCGCCACGCGAAGAGCTAAGTTTTTCTCTAATTCTTTTGCCAAACGATCTTTAATATGACGAGAAGTTACAAATTTACCTTCTTTCCCAAAGAACGGAGAATCGTTAATGGTAAACAACATACTCATGGTTGGCTCATCAATAGCAATGGTTTGCAAGGCTTCCGGATTTTCAAAATCGGCAATCGTATCGCCAATTTCAAATCCTTCAATTCCAACAACGGCACAAATATCTCCAGCGGAAACTTCCGTTACTTTTTTACGGCCTAAACCTTCAAAAGTATGTAATTCTTTAATTCTTGATTTGATGATTTTACCATCTCTTTTTACCAAAGAAATAGGCATATTTTCTTTTAAGATGCCTCTTTCCAAACGACCAATTGCAATTCGACCGGTAAAAGACGAGAAATCCAAAGACGTGATCAACATTTGTGGGGTTCCTTCAGAAACTTTTGGAGCCGGAACATTGTTTACCACCATATCCAAAAGAGGCTCAATGTTATCAGTTACATTTTTCCAGTCGTCAGACATCCAATTGTTTTTGGCAGAACCATAAACGGTTGGGAAATCCAATTGCCATTCTTCAGCACCCAATTCAAACATTAAGTCGAAAACTTTTTCATGTACTTCTTCCGGTGTACAGTTTTCTTTATCTACTTTATTAATAACTACACAAGGTTTCAACCCTAAGTCGATGGCTTTTTGCAACACAAAACGCGTTTGTGGCATAGGTCCTTCAAACGCATCTACCAAAAGACAAACACCATCGGCCATATTCAATACCCGTTCCACTTCACCACCGAAATCGGCGTGACCCGGAGTATCAATAATATTAATCTTGGTACCTTTATATACAACCGAAACATTTTTTGATACAATGGTAATTCCTCGTTCACGTTCTAAGTCATTGTTATCTAAAATTAAATCACCTGTGTTTTCGTTTTCACGGAAAAGCTGGCAGTGATACATAATTTTGTCAACCAAAGTCGTCTTTCCGTGGTCAACGTGGGCAATAATTGCAATGTTTCTAATTGATTCCATCTGTTATTTTTTCAGGGTGCAAAGGTACACTTTATTTCTACATAAAAAACATTTAGCTAAAACATTGAAAGATTTAAGTTAGGGTAATGAACAGTTGTCGGTTGTCGGTTGTCGGTTGTCTGATGTCGGTTGTCTGTTCTCAGTGATGATAGCTAACTTAATTCAAAAATCAATAAACGCTAATTTTCATTCGACACTTAACTGCCTTCAACCTAGTATCTATTTGAAATAAAAAAAACCGCAAAGCTGGGAGACACTTGCAGAATGTTCTGAGGACTTTTGAGGTATTTTGTTAAAGTTGCTTTAAGCAATTCTTAAAAATAAAAAAATGTTTTAAACTCAATTACACTTCATTAAATTCAAGATCATTATCAATTAAAAAATATTATTTTGGCTTCCAATTAACATCAAATTTTCTAGCTTCAAAACCAATATTACCAAGATCAATTGTTAAAGTGTTACCATTACTACTCCCATTCTC
The DNA here is from genome assembly GCA_024709705.1 of Flavobacterium sp. Taxonomy (GTDB): domain Bacteria; phylum Bacteroidota; class Bacteroidia; order Flavobacteriales; family Flavobacteriaceae; genus Flavobacterium. Next base: position 5,242 of record JANJWE010000336.1, read on the forward strand.
AGATTTATTATCAATAATTAAGCAAAAAGAAATTATCAATTCTATATCACAATCATTATTTGCTGTAATTACATAATTATCTCCTTCAAACCAAACTACAGTATTTTTTATCCCAAAATGCTATTTGATTATTATTTTTAAAAACTGAATACTTTTTTCCTCTGTGACCGAAAACTTCATAATAATCCTGGCCTACCCTACATTTATGATGATTCTTCCAAACACTTATAGTTCTAAATTCTAATTTTTCATGGTCATTTCTAAAAATATCATATTTCGTTTCAAACCAACTCCAACGTTTTTTTAAAACGATTCTTGGTCTTGATTCCATTTCTTTAAACAAATTAATAATGGACAAAAACCTAAAAGGCATTGATGAAGCAAAATAAACTTTTTCTTTGTTTAAATAAATTTTATACTTCTCACCTATTGAAATTTTATTTTGCTGAATTGCTATTTTCATT
>JANJWE010000010.1 GCA_024709705.1 Flavobacterium sp.
TTGTTGGCCAACTTATCTAATTTATTAGCCAATTGTTCTGCTTTCTTTTCTACGTAGTACTTTTTGGTAAGTTCTACCAATTGTTCCAAATTTTTAGTTTGATTTTTTGAATTTTGTTTGATCTTGTCGAGTTTTTCTTGAATATCTAAATCTTGTATTTTCTCGGTAAGTTTGTCTAATTCATCTAATAGTTTTTGATTTTGATCGGATTGTTTTTCAATGCGTTCTGCTCTTTTTTCCAATAATTCTTTTTGAGCATCCTTGTCGTTTTTAGAATCTTTTATATTTTATTTTAAATATTTAGTAAACTCTTTCATCATTTCTTCCTGTTGTTTTTGGCGTTTGATAAAATCGTTTATTTTTTGTTTGTCTTTAAATTCTAAGCGGTCTTTTTCCTTGGATAATTTTTGAATTTTATCCATTTCACTAAGCTGTTTTTCTTGACTTTTGAGTGACTTTTGAAGACTTTTAATATTGGTTTGCTGCTGTTTTAATTGCAAATCTTGCAACTCTTCTTCTGTACTTATTCTATCTGAAAAAACATTGGATTTAGTACTTTTAAAATGATGTAAAGCATCGTTATCAAAAACTTCAAAATAATAATCATAAGAAACGCCTTGTTGAACCGGTAAACTACCCGGAAAAGAAAAAACAAATTGATCAAAAAAATCCCTTTTTATCGGAAGTGAAAATCTTTGAGCCGCCTTTTCATTATCCCTTGGATAATAAACAATTTGTAGTTTAGACAAGCCTATATCATCACTAATTTGACCAACCAGAACCTTCTTCGCAATTTTTAAACTATCCGGTGCCAATGAAACGGCTATGGAAGGATATTGATCTTTGATGGTCGTAATTTGATAGAGTAATTTTTCGTGGTTTTTAACCTTTGAATTAGAGGTTACTAATTGATAATCTGTGTTTTGGTAAAAAGACTTTGATAGACTAAAACCCGCTTCATTTTTTGAAAAAGGAACTGACTTTGAATCCTCCTGATAAAGGATTTCATCAGTAGCTTCCGCTTTTACTTTCCAAACCACTTTTGTTCCTTCGGGAACAATAGCATTACCTGAACCTTGAACCACCTCTGATTTTCGATTTAAATAGGACGGAAACTGTAAAAGCATTTCAAAATTTGAAATCGTAGGAACAGCTACTACATCCAAAACATAATCAGGAGAAACTACAGCGTTGGCTTGAATATGAAACGCAATGTCTTTGATAGGTTTAGAAAATCGATATTCAAATAAACCCGGTTGAACCGTTTCCATAAAATAACTTTCTTCTCCCATAAAAATAAGAGCACTCTCGGGAACAACTTTACCGGTAGATTTAACCTGAAGCACAAAATCATTCCCTTGTTCTGTTTGCAAACTTGTATTCAAAACGCGTAAAGCAAAAGGAGCCGGAGGCGTAAATTTTTCATTGTAACGCACCACTCTGTTCATACTTTCCAAAATAATAGTACGGTTACCGGTTAGCATGAAAAAAATCCAAAATAATAACGGGATAATGGCCCAAGGTAAATACTTAGTATTCGTCTTGAAATTAATTGCATTTCCAAATGGTACCGGACTCAATGATTTCCCTTTTTGTTCTATTGAAGCCAACAGCAACTCGGAAGGTTGATTTTCATTTGCCAATTGAAGAAAATTAATCAACGTATCGTTTACTTCCGAAAAATGATTGCCAATAATTTGAGACGCTTGTTTGTAATCTATCCCTTTTTGAAGTTTGAATAATTTAAAAAGCGGAAACATTATAAAACGAGAAAGCAAAAACAACTCAACACCAATAAAAGTCCAAAATAGTATGGTCCTACCCGCAGGTTTGAGCCACAAAAAATATTCGATAAATAGGGTAAAAAACAAATAGATTAACCCAAAACCCACAAAAAGGATTATTCCTTTTAGGAGTTCATTGGCATAATATTTTTTTATAAATGCTTCTAACTTTTGATAAATCAATGCTTTTGTTTCCAAAATAGGTTGGCTTTTACTTGTAACCGATAAAAGTACAATTTTATTTGATAGTCAAAAGTTAAATGTTTTTTAATGAAAATAACACCCTTTGTATTTCAATTTATAGTAGAATAGGGTAAAAACAATCCCAAGGCAACAAATAAATCCGATTGTAACAACTACAAGAACCAAAGAGTCTATATGTTTTAAGAACGTTTATTTTTAGTTACAATTTCTTCATTAAAATTCATAAAATGTATCTTTGCGAAAAAATTTATACAAATGTCAAGACCTGTTCGCGTTCGTTTTGCACCTAGTCCCACTGGCCCATTGCATATTGGTGGGGTTAGAACTGCTTTATTCAATTATTTATTTGCTAAAAAAAACAACGGCGTTTTTTATTTGCGTATTGAAGATACCGATCAAAATCGATTTGTTCCCGGAGCTGAACAGTATATTTTTGAAGCGTTGGAATGGTTGGGAATAGCTCCAAGTGAAACCGTTGGAAAAAACGAAAAATTTGGTCCGTACCGTCAAAGTGAACGCAAGCATTTGTATAAACAATATGCCGATCAATTAATCCAATCGGGTTGGGCGTATTATGCTTTTGATACTTCGGAAGCTCTGGATTTACACAGAAAACAACACGAAGAACAAGGTAAAACATTTATTTACAATTGGCATAACCGTGAAAAATTAGATACTTCATTGGTGCTTACTGCCGAAGAAACGAACAAGCGTATTGCTTCGGGTGAAGATTATGTGATTCGCTTTAAAACACCTGTGAATGAAGTTTTAGAATTGAAAGACATCATTCGAGGTGCTATTAAATTTGAAACCAACCTTTTGGATGACAAAGTGTTATTTAAAAGTGACGGAATGCCAACCTATCATTTGGCCAATATTGTAGATGACCATTTGATGGAAACATCACACGTAATTCGTGGCGAAGAATGGTTGCCTTCACTCCCACTACATCATTTGTTGTACAAAGCTTTTGGATGGGAAGCTCCAGAATTTGCACATTTACCGTTAATTTTAAAACCCATAGGAAACGGGAAATTATCCAAACGAGACGGTGATAAAATGGGCTTTCCGGTTTTCCCGTTGGAATGGAAAACTGAGGAAGGCGTTTCATCCGG
>JANJWE010000032.1 GCA_024709705.1 Flavobacterium sp.
CCCTCCTTGGTAATTTTAACTTTTCCGCCAAAGACCATATCAAATTCTTGACCGTCTTGCATATATTCTGTTTTTAAAGAACCAACGTAAGTATGATACCCCAGGATATTTTCCAAATCTCCTTTTTTATCCGGTTTTAATAAACTCTCTACAGTTCCTTCAGGGAGTTTATCAAAAGCAGCATTGGTTGGAGCAAAGACCGTAAAAGGACCGGCATTGCTTAAAGAAGTAACTAAACCGGCAGCTTTAACTGCTGTAACCAATGTAGTATGGTCTTTACTTCCTGAAGCCACCTGAACAATATTCGGATTAGAAGTTTCATCTACGACTCCTTCTTGTCCTACACTTAAGTCTACTCCATTCTCCGGAGCAGTAGATTGAGGAGTTTCACTGTTCTCTTTACAACTTAATACCAGCATTGTACCGGTAATAAAGAGAAGTTGAATTGTTTTTTTCATGATTAAGTTTCTTTAAAATTTCTGAATCAAAGTTCACATAATTAATGAAAAAATTTTATGAGTGAAATCATAAGAATGTACTTTTTTTAGACTTTTTTTCTATTAAAGTGCACTATTCCGAAAATTCCAGTAAAAAGAATAATTGATACTACAAATAGCAACTCATTAGCATAAGGAATAAGCACATATTTAATGGAAAAGATTCCTTGAAGAACTAAAATCAACTCGTTTAAAAATATGCCTACAATAAAAAGTATTAAAAAAAATACTGTTTTTGAAGTTCGATAAACCAAATCGTTGGTATATAGATAGGCTAACAAAAATCCGCTGATGATTGCTAATAAAACTAAATGAAGATAGGCAATCACAATAGGTCTGAATCCAAAAGCTAATTTACTGATAGCCGGAAAAACAGAACCCAATTGTAATACTAATTTCAGTGTTACGCAAAAGGCAATTCCTATAAAGAGAATTTTTAAAAATCCAGCGATGCGAGGGTTTAATTTAAAAATTGTAAATGATAATTTTACTAATTTAAACCATGCAATCAATTGAATTACAGCAGAAATTACTGCGAGTGCGTAAACCCAAGCCGGTAGTTTTAACCATAAAACCGATAACAAATAGGCAGGAATACAACTCCAAGCAAATAATTGAAAAACCGTTTTGCTTTCTTTGGTATTCTTTAAATCAGCAGGAATTAAACTGACAAACAATCCGGTGCAAGCAAACCAAAACCAACCGTTGTATTGAAAATGCAGATAGAAGTAAATAGACGATAAATATAAATCTTGTGGTACATTTTTAGTAGCCATCATATATGCCAAAGCAAAAGTCCCAATAGATGAAAGAACTCCAAAAAACAATGCGACCAAAAACCATTTTTTGCTCAGTGAACTTGACGGAATTTCTTTAGAATCTTTGTAAAACAAAATGGCAAACCAAACAAAAACAAAAATACTCAAGGTTGAAAAGAGAATGGAAATAAAACCATATCCTTGTATGATGAAACTGATTAACATTATATAGGCTCCAATTATATTAATCCGGAATAAAATATTGTATTTTGAAATTATTGATTCTGAAGTATAAAGAGATAAATAGCGAACCATCAACACCATTAACAATTGCGTAACCCATCCGGCAAATGCAAAATGTGAATGAGCATGTTGAATATTTTTTTGGGCAAGAAAGGGCAATTCAAAAGCAATTTTATAACGCATTAAAACACCCAAAAAAGCAACAACAAATAAACTAAATAATGATATTTTAATCCAATGTGTTAAGTTTAGTTTTTTCATTAAAAATATAATTTATGTTTTTCGATGCTCACTTTTTTAGATTTGTTCATCTCTGAAAGAGTTCTTATGACCGTTTCAACTCTCAATCCGGTAAAATCTGCAATTTCTTGTCGAGTATACGGTATAAATACTTTTTCAGTAGAACTTAATTTATTTTGCTTTTTATAATTTTCTAAAAAACATTTAATCCGATGTTCTGGATTTTGATTAATGATTTGTTTAAATGTTATGGTTTTATTATAAATGCGTTGTGCCAATAATTCTAAGAACGAGAGTTTTACTGAAGGATAATCTTCTAAAATTCTCATTAATTTTTCTTTTGATAATTTTATAATTACACTATCATGTAATGCAATTGCTGAAGTTGGATAAACTTCATTAATAAATAAAGGAGGTTCACCAAAACTATTTCCTTTTCCATATGTGCCTTGCGTAAACTCTTTCCCTTCTTCATTTGAATTGTACATTCTTACTGCACCTTCAATTATTTGATAATAGAATAAAGCTCTATCATCTTCATAAAAAATAATATCATTTTTTTTATATTTTTTTGCAACCGCTCCCCAAGTGAAAAGTAAATCCAAATCGATTTGCATGATAAAATTAATTAGAGATACAAAGGTCTTTAATTATGGTTTTATAAATTATGACATTTATCATAATAAAAATATATGAATAGAAAATAAAAAACCGGAATCAAGACTTAAATATAGCAAAAATATTTTAAACCGTTAGGTGAAACTATTGTCAAGAATATAGCTAAACAAGCGAAAGCTCCCACCCGCTAGTTTTTCAAGATATTGGGTACCATAGGCCTTGCCTTATTGGGCATTAGTGGTTCTGTTTTGGCTGCACCGGTTGCCTTGCCGGCAGCAGTTGTCACCGCAGCCGGATATATTGCCGTAACCGGAGGAGTTATGTCAGCAGTAAGTCAGGTAACTGTTGAGGATTTTGCCAAAAAAGAAGCTGATGAAGAAGGTCAGCTCCAAGGAGGCGAACCTGATGGCTAGTTTCGACAATACACTTTCGTTGAAAGTGGGAACTGCCGGCGGAACCTTATTGAGTATCGTACCCAATATTACTTCAGTTGATATCTTCCGGACAATAATTTTGGCTTGTGTTGGTTCAATTGTTAGTTTTTTTGTAACCTTGTTGCTCAAATGGTTGACAAAATCTAAAGAATAATTGTTCGGTTTTGATTGGTAACCTTTTCCGAATTGTAGGAAAGCTCACTTGCCCCCTTAACTTTGTTTCCATCTACTGACCATTTTTCTTAATTCACATATTTCTTGCTACTAAATTCAAACCATTTAGATTCGACTGTAACTCTAACATAAATTGGAGAAATCCCTTGACTGTTGGCTTTGGCTCTTTTTATGTAAAAGAGAATTGATACTGTTGTGTTCATGGTTGGTAACCTTTAATGTTAGTATTAAATTAAATCATTCAATAGTTTTACACAAGATGTTTAAATTTTGAAGCGATACTAATGGGTTGTAAACCCTCACTTTTATTGATAGGTGTCACTTCGTTTTTTAATAAACAGGTGACACCTCAAAAGACACCTTTGACATTGATATTTAATGAATACTTTTGGAATACCCTAAAAGAAAAAACCCACTAAAACATTAAATTTAGTGGGTTTTGTAACCATTTGCATTTTAGCTGGCGGAGGAAGAGGGATTTGTAAAACCTCTCAAATCCCTTTATTTACAAGGCTTCCGAAACTTATCAAAATGAGTGCACCGAATAGTGCACCTTTAAATTTAACTCAATTTATTACATGTATTGAATAGACCAAATATAGCATAATTTTATGAAATTATCAATAAAATAGGTTCATTTTTTAGCTAGGTTGAATGATAAATTACCCTATTATTAGTGGTTCTACTTGATCATATTTCAAGCTGGTATAGTTGCAAAACTCCTCAATACTCACAAACTCATTTTCAGACTTCGAGAGGTCCTTTCTAATCTTTTGCAGTAATCTAATACTCTGCCGGTATGATTTGCCTGTAATGCGTTGTATGTCCTT
>JANJWE010000048.1 GCA_024709705.1 Flavobacterium sp.
CAAAAAAATATTTTCTAACTATTGCGAGTATAAAAAATAGTTGTATTTTTGCACTCGCAATTGACAACAGGCCCGTTCGTCTATCGGTTAGGACGCCAGGTTTTCATCCTGGTAAGAAGGGTTCGATTCCCTTACGGGCTACAAGTTCGCGTAAGTTTATAATCGCAGAAACTAGAAGAAACTAAGGTCCGTTCGTCTAGGGGTTAGGACGCCAGGTTTTCATCCTGGTAACAGGGGTTCGATTCCCCTACGGACTACAATAAATTAATAGAAACATTTATTTTTAAAAAAATGGCAAATCACAAGTCAGCTTTAAAGAGAATCAGAAGTAACGAAAAGAAAAGAGTATTAAACAGATACCAACATAAAACTACACGTAATGCTGTAAAGGCTTTGCGTTTAACTACTGAGAAATCAGATGCTGCTGCAAAGTTGTCTGCTGTAATCTCTATGATTGATAAATTAGCTAAGAAAAATATCATTCACGATAACAAAGCTTCAAACTTGAAATCTAAGTTAACAAAGCACGTTGCTAAATTATAATAGTGTTATAACCTATAAAAAAAACTCTCCAAATTTGGAGAGTTTTTTTTATTTAAGAATAGATAGGTTTTAAGTTTTCCAACATGTCTACTGTTATAGGTTTCGATAAAAAATGTGATACCATTTCATATTGTTTGGCTTTATTGTAATCGGCAGGATCAATTGTAGAAGACAGTATGATTACTTTAGTGTCTTTTAAATTATTTTTCAATTCCTTTTCAATGCTATCTAGGAATTCCCATCCATTCATCACAGGCATGTTTAAATCTAAGAAAATTAGATTTGGCAGATTGCCTAATTCTTTATCAAAGCATATTTTTCGTAATAGTTCGTATGCTTCTTGACCATTACTGGCAAAAATAATTTCTTCACTAAAAGAAACTTTCGTTATTACCTTTTTACATAACATCAATGTAATGGGGTCGTCGTCTATACAGAGTATGGTTTTGATCATTTTTCCAAATTAAATGTTAGTGTAAATTGTGTTCCTTTGTTTACTTGACTTTCTACTTCTATTGAGCCATTCATAGCTTCTACCTGAGATTTAACCAAATATAATCCTAATCCTTTACTATCGGGATAGTTGTGAAAACGCTGGTATAAACCGAATATCTTTTCTTTATTTTTATCCAAATCAATACCTATTCCATTATCCTTAATGGTCAAAATTACGAAATTATCTTTTGAAATGGCTTTGATGTTTATTTTTGGAGTTTTGTCTAGGGCTCTATATTTAATAGCATTTGACATTAAATTTAGAATGATGCTTTCCAAATAAGCTTTGTTTATGTGTAGGGCTAAATGGTCTTCAATTTCAAATTTTATGGTAGGCTTATGAAGGGTTATTTGATTGTTTAATTGAAAGAATACATTTTCAAAGACTTCTTTTATTATTACATTTTCTTTTTGAATAGATGGATTGTCTTTAATTATAACCACTTTGACCAAATCATCAATAGTTTCATTTAACAATAAAGTTGATCTTTTAAAGCCATTAAGAATTTCTTGTAATTCTTCGTTTTCAATAGGAACATCCTCCAAAAGATTGAGTAGTCCGGTTAAATTGGAGAGCGGGGCTCTAAAGTTGTGTGATGTAATATAGGAAAATTGCTTTAAATCTTTATTGTTTTGCGTAAGTTCCCTAATTAATTGTTCTCTTTCTCGCTCTTGATTTTTTTCTTTGGTTACATCCCTTTGGATTGATATCCAGTGGGAGTGTTCACCTTCTTTATTGGTTACAGGAATCATTGAAAAATTTACCCAATATTCTTGTTTGTTTTTCTTATAACTAATAGTTTCAACTACACATTCATTATAATTTTGAATGGCTTGAGCTAATTTTTTGAATTCATTTTCATCTGATTTTTCCCCTTTAAACATTATAGGTGATTTTCCAATAACTTCTTTAGGTTTATAACCGGTCATTTTAGTGAAAGCTTCATTGACAAAAATGATATTTGGAATTGGATTTTCGGAAGTATTTGTGTCTGTAATTACTACAGCATCTTTAGTTTGCGTAATTACGGTTTCTAATAATTTTAGGCGTTGTTCTTCTTCTTTCTGTTTGGTTACATCTTGAATGGCTCCAATCATCCTAACTGCCTTACCATCTTTATCTTTTACAAGAAAACCCCTGTCAAAAACATATTTATAAGTGCCATTAGCACATTTAAAACGGTATTCATCTTGCCATCTTTCGGTTTTTTGTTCCAAAAATGAATAAAGTTTTACCGACATTTTTAAGCTATCTTCCGGATGAATTCTATCGAACCACCAACTGGATGTTGAGCCCACTTCATCTTTTTTATATCCAAAAACGTTTTCTATTCCTTTATTCCAAACAAATTTATCGTCCTGTATTTTCCAATCCCAAATAGTATCACTGGTTGCTTTTGCAACAATATCATAGCGTTCATTAGAATCTTTAATTTCGCTATTGATAGATTGAAGTTGTTCTAATATAGATATGTTTTTTTTATCGTTTTTGGTTATCACAAAGCGAATTAAAAATCCGGCCATGATAATAAACAAAACATCCTTGATAAAGTGAAAGGTAATAAATCCTCTAAAATTGTCATGAAAAGTTCCTTTGAGAATCAGATGTACCAATATGGCTAAAAATAGGGAGCTTATTATAAAAACAAAGGTTATTATGTTTGATTTACTTTTCATTATTCAAATATAAAAAATATTTTGATTTGGGGTTTTATTGATTATCAATCCAGATTGATTAAAAACTTCTTAACATCATCATACGTTTTTACGGAATAAAAATAAGATTCTTTTTCTTGAAGTTGTTTGATGTTTTCTGGTATTGGAATAGTAATATTCAAATGGTTTTCTACCGTTTCCAAAAACTTGACAGGATGTGCTGTTTCCATAAATAATCCAAAAGCTTCGGGATTTTTTTTGAGTTCTTCTTGTAAACCTAAGAAACCCACAGCTCCATGAGGGTCGGCAATATAGTTGTATTTCTGATATATTTCTTTCAGAGCTTCAATGGTTTCTATATCTGAATAGGAGTAGGATGAAAATTTTTCTTTCATCTTAATCAAATTATTATCAAAAAGTTCTCTCACTCGAATAAAATTACTTGGATTTCCCACATCCATCGCATTTGATAAAGTGGCAACAGAAGATTTGGGTTCATATTCACCTGATTGTAAAAATCGCAATACGGTGTCATTTTCATTGGTTGAAGCTATAAATTTATGAATGGGTAATCCCATCTTTTGGGCAACAATACCGGCACAAATGTTTCCAAAGTTTCCACTAGGAACCGAAACAAGCAATGGTTTATTTAATTGTTTAAGCTGTTTGTAGGCTATAAAATAATAAATCATTTGGGGAAGCCATCTGGCAATATTAATAGAATTTGCCGATGTTAAATTTAGTTTTTTTAATTCTTCATCTAAAAAAGCCGTTTTAACTATATCCTGACAATCATCAAATACACCATCTACTTCAAGTGCCGTAATATTATTTTTTAGGGTTGTGAGTTGTTTTTTTTGAATTTCAC
>JANJWE010000063.1 GCA_024709705.1 Flavobacterium sp.
CAATACATAGTTGCAGAAGGAGCATTCAAATCTAAACTCGAAAATCCATTTGCAAACCAATGGATGACTACCTTAAATTCCAGTTTTAATATTTGGAATTGGATTGAACTTTATGGTGATGTAGGATTGATCAAAAATGAAAACACGGCAACTCGATTTGTTTATGATTCCGGAATTCGACTTAATCTCGTTACCGATTATTTTGAACTCTACTTTCCCGTTCATTCATCAAACGGTTGGGAAGTAGGACAAAAAAATTACCAAGAACGGATTCGAATTATGATTACTCTAAATCCAGATGTCTTGGTAGGTTTGTTTACCCGAAAATGGTTATAAAGTAAAACTATTGGAATAATTTTAAATTATTATCATTATTTTGTTTATATTTTAAATTATTCCATAATTAATAAGCTCAAAATAACTGATTTTTTATCAATCCAATAAAAGTATTTTTGTCTATAATTTGTTTTTCTAACATCTTTTTATGTAAATTTGTTCAACTCAAGTTTTTAATCCGTTATGATTGTACAAGATACAAAAGCTCCAATGACCTTTGAAGATTTTAAATCTGAAATTCTTCATGATTATAAAATAGCAATAACCAGTAGAGAATGTTCTTTATTAGGTCGAAAAGAAGTGCTAACCGGAAAAGCCAAGTTTGGTATTTTTGGCGATGGTAAAGAAGTTCCGCAATTGGCCATGGCAAAAGCTTTTGAAAATGGAGATTTTCGCTCCGGCTATTACAGAGACCAGACCTTTATGATGGCTATTGGCCAACTCACAATCCAACAGTTTTTTGCCGGATTATACGGACACACCGATTTAAATCACGACCCTATGAGTGGTGGTCGTCAAATGGGGGGACATTTTGCCACTCATTCTTTGGATGAAAATGGAAATTGGAATGACTTAACACAACAAAAAAATTCGAGTGCAGACATATCCCCAACTGCCGGGCAAATGCCTAGATTACTAGGTTTAGCTCAAGCATCCAAAATTTATAGAAATGTTTCTGTATTGCCCAAAAAAAATAAATTCTCAGACAATGGAAATGAAATAGCGTGGGGAACTATTGGAAATGCCAGCACTTCTGAAGGGTTGTTTTTTGAAACCATCAATGCCGCTGGTGTGTTACAAGTCCCCATGGTTATGAGTGTTTGGGATGATGAATACGGTATTTCTGTTCATGCCAAATATCAAACTACCAAAGAGAATATCTCAGAAATTTTAAAAGGTTTTCAACGTGATTCTCAAAACAAAGGATACGAGATTTTGACCGTATTGGGCTGGGACTATGCTGCTTTGGTTGGAACATATCAAAAGGCAGCTCAAATAGCTAGAGAAGAACACATCCCCGTTTTAATACATGTTCGAGAATTGACACAACCACAAGGACATTCAACTTCCGGAAGTCATGAGCGTTATAAAAACGAAGAACGATTGGCATGGGAAGCTGAGTTTGATTGTTTAGCTCAAATGAGATTGTGGATGATAGCCAATAATATTGCAACTGCAGAAGAAATTGACGAAATTAATAAAGAAACCAAAAAGGAAGTTTTAGAAGCAAAAAAAGCAGCTTGGGCAGCATTTGTAGAACCGATAAAAAAAGAACAACAAGAATTAATTTCGCTATTGGAAAAAATTGCTTCTAGTAGTGTAAATCGTGTTTTTATACAAAAATTCAGTACTGATTTAAAAGATATAAAAGAACCCATACGTAAAGACTTACTCACAACCGCTCGAAAAGTTTTGAGGATGATTGTAGGCGAAGCCGGTCAATCTCAATTGGCTCAGTGGATTCAAAATTATATCGCAACCATTCAACCGAAGTTTAGCTCACATTTGTTTTCACAATCGCAAAACAATGTTCTAAGTGTCCAGGAAGTTGCTCCACTTTATGATACACAATCAGAAGAAGTAGATGCCCGATTGGTACTTAGGGATAATTTTGATGCTCTGTTTTCAAAATACCCAGAAACCCTCATTTTTGGAGAAGATTCAGGCACTATTGGCGATGTGAACCAAGGATTAGAAGGAATGCAAGAAAAATATGGAGAATTACGTGTGGCCGATGCCGGAATTAGAGAAGCGACAATTCTAGGTCAAGGAATTGGTATGGCTATGCGGGGTTTACGACCTATTGCTGAAATTCAATATTTGGATTATTTGTTGTATGCCATTCAAATTATGAGTGACGATTTGGCTACACTTCAATATAGAACCTGCGGAAGACAAAAAGCTCCTTTAATCATTAGAACCAGAGGACATCGTTTGGAGGGAATCTGGCATTCCGGATCTCCAATGGGTATGATAATAAACGCCATTAGAGGAATTCACGTCTTGGTACCTCGAAATATGACCAAAGCTGCCGGATTTTACAATACGCTCTTAGAAACAGATGAACCTGCTCTAGTTATTGAATGTTTGAATGGATACCGTTTAAAAGAAAAAATGCCGGTAAACTTAGGTGCTTTTAAAACACCCATTGGAGTGGTAGAAACACTCAAAAAAGGAACAGATATTACTGTAGTATCCTATGGTTCCTCATTAAGACTCGTAGAACAAGCGGCTAAAGAGCTTTTAGAAATTGGTATTGATTGCGAAATTATTGATTTGCAGTCTTTGCTTCCTTTTGATATAAATCATGATATTAAGAAAAGTTTATCCAAAACAAATCGCCTATTGATAGTAGATGAAGATGTACCTGGAGGTGCTTCTGCTTACATCTTACAACAAATTTTAGATGTCCAAGAAGGTTATGATTATTTAGACAGTAAACCGCAAACTTTGGCTGCTCAACCTCACCGTCCTGCATATGGAACTGATGGTGATTATTTTTCTAAACCCTCTGTAGAAGATATTTATGAAAAAATTTATGCCATGATGCATGAAGCCAAACCTAAAGAATATCCCAGTTTATACTAAGAATTTTAAAAACCGTTTTTTAAAAACGATTTTTTTGTAACTTAGACATTTGTTAATGTAATATGCTATACCTCATTGCTTCATACTTTTTTTATAATTTACTAATCGGAAGTTTGGGTTTTAGCCTATACTACTATCGTAAAGAGAAAAAAATTATATCTATTCCAGAATTTGCTCTTCTCCTAGTTTTCCCTGCTATAGGTTGGGGTTATTGGAACTACAAAAAAGCATTACGATTAAATCCGGAAGAATCCTACCCTTTAAAAGGACATATATGGAGAAGTTTGTTTCGCATTAACCTTTCTTATATTCTGATTTTGGGTTTACTATTATTATGGTATCTCTTGGTTCTTTTTGGATTAATTGATTCGGAAATGGCATCACAACATACGCAACATGCATCTTTGGTGGGTTTCGATTTAATGATGGATGCTTTTATAGGATTGGCACTAATGTCTTTTGCAGCCGGAATACTATTTGGTTATTTTTGTTTGGCCATTTTATTAGTTGGAATCCCTAAAATACAACTCAATTCTATCAAAACTCAAAAATAAAAATTACACTAATTTCTTAAAATAATTTTTCAAATACACTTCATTTTGTTGTGTTGGCGTAAAAATCTCTAAAATTTGTGGCTTGGAATTATCTGAATATAACAACTTTAATTTTTCTTCCAATTCAACAGCATGTGAAGCTTGAAGGTAGCCAAATCCATACATTTGGGCCAAATTAGATGCAGTCAAACAATGTGAAGTTTCAAAAAAAGTGGTAAATACTTCAGTTTCTTCATGACCGGGTAAAATCCTGAATATTCCCCCTCCTCCATTATTTAGGATTATAATTTTGAAATGATTGGGTATATATCTATTCCAAA
>JANJWE010000109.1 GCA_024709705.1 Flavobacterium sp.
TTCAAAACTTAGATTTGCACCAAAAAAAAAGATGAACCACAGCGATTTACTTCAAATAGCAGAAACATTCGGAAGTCCAACCTATGTATATGATGCAACTAAAATTGAAAATCAGTACCACCGATTAGTTGGAGCTTTTTCAAAAGTAGAAAGACTTCGCATTCATTATGCAGTTAAAGCTTTATCCAATATAACCATTTTGAAACTTTTCAAAAAATTAGGAGCCGGTTTGGATACAGTATCCCTACAAGAGGTGCAATTGGGGCTAAAAGCAGGTTTTGAACCTAATCATATTATATTCACTCCCAATGGAGTTTCTATGGATGAAATTGAAGCAGTAGCGGCACTGGGGGTACAAATAAACATTGATAATTTATCTATTTTAGAACAATTTGGTACTAAGAATCCTCAGATTCCGGTTTGTATAAGAATTAATCCGCATGTTATGGCGGGTGGAAACACCAATATATCGGTAGGTCATATAGATAGTAAATTTGGAATTTCTATACATCAATTACCGCATCTTTTGCGAATTGTTGAAAACACCGGAATGCATATTAATGGAATTCACATGCATACCGGTTCTGATATTTTGGATATTGATGTCTTTTTGTATGCTGCAGAAATCCTTTTTGAAACTGCTAAGCATTTTAAAACGTTGGATTTTATTGATTTTGGTAGCGGATTTAAAGTTCCTTACAAAAAAGACGACATAGAAACCAACGTAGAAGAATTAGGAAAAAAATTAACTAAAAGATTCAATCTTTTTGAAAAAGAATACGGTAGACCATTAACATTAGCTTTTGAGCCCGGAAAGTTTTTGGTTAGCGAGTCCGGATTTTTTTTAGCCAAAGTAAATGTTGTCAAACAAACCACCTCAACCGTTTTTGCAGGAATTGACAGTGGATTTAACCACTTAATCAGACCCATGCTTTATGGTTCCTACCATCATATAGAAAACATTTCAAATCCCAAAGGGAAAGAACGCTTTTATTCTGTTGTGGGCTATATTTGTGAAACCGATACTTTTGCCAATAACAGAAGAATTTCTGAAATTAAAGAAGGAGATATTTTATGTTTTAAAAATGCGGGGGCTTATTGTTTTTCTATGGCCTCTAATTACAATTCCAGATTTAAACCGGCCGAAGTTTTATGGTACGATTCAAAAGCGATTCTCATTAGAGAGCGGGAAACTTTGGATGATATTCTAAAAGGACAACCTGAAATTCAATTGTAAAAAATAACTAACTCAACCTTGAAAGAGTCAAGTCTTCGGATTTGGCTCTTTTCCTTTTAAATTAATAGTATATTAACGCTACCCTAAATTCATTTTAGTATTTTTGAAAAAAATAAATTCATGAATCGCAGGAAATTTTTCAAAAACGGTACTCTTTTTACTTTGGGAACTACCCTTTTGAATCCGTTTGAAGGTTATACCAAAAATACAACAGATGCTTTTACAACTAAAGGCAAAAAAGCTAAGAATATCATTTTTTTGGTTAGTGATGGGATGAGTTCGGGAACCCTAAAGATGGCCGATTTGTATCTTTCAAGAAAAAACGGTGTTGGTTCCAATTGGCTAAATTTATATCGAGAAAATAAAATATCTCGAGCATTAATGGATATGGCTTCGGCATCGTCTATAGTGACCGATTCGGCTGCAGCAAGTTCTTCTTGGGGAAGTGGTTTTCGGGTTAAAAACGGTTCCCTAAATACTGGAGTAAATGGAGAAGTTTACCTTCCCATTTGGCAAAAATTCAAAAAAGCGGGTAAAATGGCAGGTTGTGTTACCACTGTACCCATAACGCATGCTACTCCAGCAGGATTTTGCGTAAACAGCAAAAGTAGAAACAGCCAAGAAGATATTGCTGAAAGTTATCTGGATATTCAATTTGATATAATGATGGGAGGAGGTAATACTTATTTTGATCCCTCCAAAAGAAAAGATAAAAAAGACATGTACGCTGCTTTTCAATCAAAAGGATATCAAGTAGTAAAAACCCGCAATGAAATGCAAAAAGCATCTAATGACAAACCCATTTTGGGTGTCTTTTTTGATGATGGCCTACCCTACAGCATAGATAGAGAGAATATTAAAGATTTGGCCAACACCATTCCTACACTGGCAGAAATGACCCAAAAAGCTATTGACAGAATGAAAAATCATAAAAACGGATTTGTTTTGCAAGTAGAAGCCGGAAAAGTAGATTGGGCAGCTCATGCCAACGATATTGGCGGTTTACTTTATGACCAAATTGCATTTGATGAAGCGGTAAAAATTGCACTTGATTTTGCAGAAAAAGACAACGAAACTTTAGTTGTAATAACGACCGACCACGGAAATGCAAATCCCGGAATTATTTACGGCAAGAATGCCAATTCAAATTTTGATTCTATCCAGAATTTCAAACACACCAATGAATGGATTTTGAACGGATTTACACCCGAATCGACAATTTCACAAATCATTGAGCGGGTAGAATTTGCCAATGGTTTTGCACTAACTACGGAAGAAGCTCAAACAATTCAGAGTTTTTATACCGGTTTACAAAAACAAGAAGACGGATTGTACAATTACAAAAATTTGCCTTTCAAAGTTTTTGCCGAAATGCAAAAAAACAAAACCTCTGTTGGATGGATAAGCATGGATCATTCGGCAGATTTTACAGAATTAGCCCTATTTGGAACCGGAAGTGAAAAATTAAAGCCTTTTATAAAAAATACCGACTTGCATTATTTTTTACTCGAAGCTGCAGAAGTGGAAAATAAATTTTAAATAAAACACCCCAAATCGTTTTGAACTTTTTGGGGTGGTTTTTTATTCTTCTAATTTACGTCGAGTTCGCTCTTTTTTTAGTAACATAAGCTCTCTACTGGTTTGACCGGCAACTGATGTATTTTCTTCTGCTCTGCGAATTAAATAGGGCATTACATCACGAACGGGTCCAAATGGTAAATACTTTGCTACATTATAACCATGTGCTGCCAAATTGTAACTAATGTTATCACTCATTCCGTAAAGCTGTCCAAACCAAATTCGCTTATCATCACCTGCCAAACCATTTAATTTCATCAATTCAATTAATTTATAAGAACTCATTTCATTATGGGTTCCTGCAAAAAGAGCCATTCTATCAATATTTTCTATCATATAGGCAACTGCGGCATCATAATTGGCATCAGAAGCTGGTTTACTCGAACAAATAGGAGTTAAATACCCTTTTTCCTCTGCTCTTTTATTTTCCTTTTCCATGTAGGCACCGCGAACCAATTTCATACCAATATGAAAGCCATCTTGTTGAGCTTGTTGGTGTAATTTTTTAAGGTAATCCAATCTATCCCATCTATACATTTGCAGCGTATTAAAGACTATGGCTTTTTGGGTATTGTATTTTTTCATGAGTTGAGCCACTAAATCATCTGCAGCATCTTGCATCCAACTCTCCTCGGCATCAATCAAAAGTGGTACATCATTTTCATAAGCTTTTTTACATACTGTTTCATACCGATGCACTACCCTATTCCATTCCTCTTGCTCTTCTGTTGTTAGTTCTTTTTTTTCACCAACTTTAGTATATAAATCCAATCTTCCAAAACCTGTCGGTTTAAAAACCGCAAAGGGTATGGCTTGTTTTTCTTTGGCAAAATCAATGATTTTTAAAGTTTTTTGCATGGCCGCATCAAATTCGCTTTCTTCCTCTTTTCCTTCTACCGAATAATCTAAAACAGAACAAACCCCTTTGGTAAACATTCGCTCCATAACCGGCATACAATCGTCTTCACTTACTCCCCCACAAAAATGATCAAAAACCGAAGCTCTTATTAGACCTTCTACCGGTAAATGGGCTTTCAGAGCAAAATTGGTAACCGCAGTACCTATTCGTACCAAGGGCTCACTATCTATCATTTTAAACAAAAAATAGGCTCTATCTAATTCAGTATCACTTTTAAGAGCAAAAGCAATTTGCGTATTGTCGAAATATTTTTCCATGAAAATTTGAAAATAATACAGCAAAGATAAGCACTCTTTGAGAATCTTATACTTTTTTTGACTTAATTTGTATCTACTTTTTTAAAGTATCAAAAATTACATTTATTTGATTTTTTATCTATCCCGTATAATTATATGCAAACAATACAATCCTCAAAATATGCTATTTACTTTAATGAAAAAGGATACTCTTACTTGAATAGTGAATTGAAAATTTCAAAATATTCCAAAGTCTTTATCCTTTGCGATAGTCATACCTATGAAAATTGTTTACCAAATTTTCTCTCGCAATTAGAAACTGATATTCCAATAGAAATTATTGAAATAGAGCCCGGCGAATCTCAAAAAACTATTGAAACCTGTGTACAACTATGGAATGCATTATCTGAATTGGGCGGAGATCGTAAATCGGTTTTATTATCTTTGGGTGGAGGTGTTGTAACAGACACCGGAGGATTTGTAGCTTGTACTTTTAAGCGAGGAATTGATTTTATTCACATACCAACTTCCCTTTTAGGAATGGTAGATGCTGCGGTTGGCGGCAAAAATGGTGTAGACTTAGGTCACTTAAAAAACCAAATTGGAGTCATTTCAAATCCGAAAGCAGTTCTAATAGACACGCAATTTTTAAACACTTTACCCCCCGAACAAATGCGTTCCGGTTTTGCAGAAATGTTAAAGCATGGATTAATAGCAGACCAAATATATTGGGAAACCCTACAAAACTTTTCTGAACTTACCACTTCAAATTTGGATGAATTAATTTACCAATCTGTTGAAATAAAAAATACCATTGTTTTGATGGACCCAACCGAAAATGGAATCCGAAAAGCTCTTAATTTTGGACATACTTTGGGGCATGCCATTGAAAGTTATTTGCTGGAAATACCCGAAAGAAGCCTGCTCCACGGCGAAGCTATAGCTATAGGAATGGTTTTAGAAAGCTATATTTCGTTAAAGAAAAATAAAATTTCCTATGATGCTTATACCGAAATTAAAGAGTTTATACTTTCGGTTTTTGAAAGGGTTCCTTTTAGCCAATCGGATATTGAAAATATCATAAAATTATTAATACACGACAAAAAAAATGAATACGGTACCATTCAATTTGTTTTGCTCAACGGAATAGGCTCTGTTACCTACAATGAACAAGTACCCGATTCTATTTTAAGAGAAGCATTTGAAGACTATAAAAGATAACATTTTTTTTAAGTCATCGTTTGCATTTGGGTTATATTATTTTTTACATTTGCCACGATGAAAAATACTAAAAATAAAACTGAAATTCCTGTTTGTCTCAACAAGCAGAATTGGGTTTTGAACCGTTTTTTAAAAAAAACTAAAGCAACCCAAAACGTATTGGTATTAGACACTTCTCAAGATTCATTTTTGTTTCATGAAAAACTGCAAATTATTTTTGCAAATATTAGAGTTTGAAAATAAGATAATTGAATTTTTTAATTTATCTTTAATCTAATATACTGAAATTTAAATGAATACAAAATATTCCGACTTAATCAATCAAACTTTTTATTTTCCACAGGAAGAATTTACTTTAAACAAAGACAATTTACAGTTTCACAATATTGATTTAATGAAAATTGTAGAGCAATATGGTACGCCTTTAAAGTTTACTTATTTGCCTCAAATCTCAAATAATATCAATCGAGCTAAAGGTTGGTTTCGAAAAGCAATGGAAAAGAATAAGTATGATGCCAAATACTACTATTGCTATTGCACAAAAAGTTCTCACTTTAGTTTTATCATGAATGAGGCTTTTAAAAATAATATTCACATTGAAACTTCATCGGCATTTGACATCAATATTGTTGAAAATTTGATGGCTGAAGGTAAAATCAATAAAAACACCTACGTGGTTTGTAACGGTTTTAAACGCGAACAATATATTGATAACATTGCCCGATTGATCAACAACGGTCATTCTAAAACCATTCCGGTTATTGACAATTTTGAAGAATTGGATTTGTTACAAGAAAAAATAGATGGTAAATTTAAAATTGGTATCCGAATAGCTGCTGAAGAGGAACCCAAATTTGAGTTTTATACTTCCAGATTAGGAATTGGATATAAAAATATAGTTCCCTTTTACAGAAAGCAAATTGAAGAAAATAAGAAAGTTGAACTTAAAATGTTACACTTTTTTATCAATACAGGAATTAGAGACACCGCTTATTATTGGAATGAACTTTTAAAATGTATGAAAGTTTATGTGGCTCTTAAGAAAGAATGCCCTACTCTTGACAGTTTGAACATTGGAGGTGGATTTCCCATAAAAAATTCGTTAGCATTTGAATACGACTACCAATACATGATTGACGAAATTATCAATCAAATCAAAATTGCATGTGAAGAAGCTGATGTTGACGTACCCAATATTTTTACCGAATTTGGATCGTTTACCGTTGGTGAAAGTGGCGGAGCCATTTATCAGGTTTTGTACCAAAAACAACAAAATGATCGAGAAAAATGGAATATGATTGATTCTTCTTTCATAACAACTTTACCCGATACTTGGGCAATAAACAAACGTTTTGTAATGTTGGCCATTAACCGCTGGAACGATACTTACGAAAGAGTACTTCTAGGAGGGCTAACTTGTGATAGTGATGATTATTACAATTCAGAACAAAACATGAATGCCGTATATCTACCCAAATACAATAAAGAAAAACCGTTGTATATTGGTTTTTTTAACACCGGAGCTTATCAAGAAACTATTGGAGGATTTGGCGGTTTACACCATTGTTTGATTCCGCAACCCAAACATATACTTATTGACCGAGACGAAAATGGAATTTTGGCTACAGAGGTTTTCTCTGAACAACAAAATGCCGATCAAGTTCTATCCATTTTGGGATACGGAAAAAAATAAATTTTTAGCTACAAAAGAATTTGACTTTTCACAAAAAAAGTTTTTCTTTGAGCAGTCTATAAAAAATAGCAAATACACTATATAAAATGAGCAAAGGACCTATTAGTCAATTTATTGAAAAAAATTATCTTCACTTCAATGCCGCTGCACTTGTTGATGCTGCAAAAGGCTACGAACAACATTTACTTGAAAACGGTAAAATGATGATTACCCTTGCCGGTGCCATGAGTACAGCCGAATTGGGAAAATCATTAGCCGAAATGATTCGTCAGGACAAAGTACACATAATTTCATGTACCGGTGCCAATTTGGAAGAGGATATTATGAACCTTGTTGCTCATAACTCCTACAAAAGAGTTCCCAATTACAGAGATTTGAGTCCGCAAGAGGAATGGGATTTATTGGAAAACCATTACAATAGAGTAACTGATACTTGTATACCAGAAGAAGAAGCATTTAGACGTTTGCAGTCGCACTTGTATGACATTTGGAATAATGCAGATTCAAAAGGAGAGCGATATTTCCCCCATGAGTTTATGTATCAAATGATTAATTCGGGTGTATTAAAGCAATATTACGAAATTGACCCCAAAGACTCATGGATGGTAGCAGCTGCCGAAAAAAACTTGCCTATTGTTGTTCCAGGATGGGAAGATAGCACCATGGGTAACATTTTTGCCTCCTATTGCATTAAAGGTGAATTCAAACCAACCACCATGAAAAGTGGTATTGAATACATGATGTGGTTGGCAGATTGGTATCCAAAAAATTCAACAGGTAAAGGAGTAGGCTTTTTCCAAATTGGAGGAGGAATTGCCGGTGATTTCCCAATTTGTGTAGTACCTATGTTATACCAAGACATGGAAATGCATGACATCCCTTTTTGGAGTTATTTTTGTCAAATTTCTGATTCAACCACAAGTTACGGCTCCTATTCCGGTGCTGTGCCAAACGAAAAAATAACTTGGGGTAAACTCGATATAACCACACCCAAATTTATCATAGAATCCGATGCTACCATTGTAGCCCCATTAATATTTGCTTACTTACTTGATTTATAACAGATTTTTTTATGAGAAGAATTATTGTTTACTATGCCAAACTTACCAATGATATCTTATCCTTATTAGTGGAAAAATTTCCAGATGGATATGAAGATACCGATATTATACGTTTTAGAAATGCTCAAAACGAATTGGTTGAAGCCGTTGAAGTGCGTACAGAGGATACCATTTACTTAGTGAAAGTAAGTAAAAAACTGGCTACTCGTATTGAAAACTTTGAAGAAGACGACGATTTAGATGTAGAAGTTGAAACAATTGCTCCGGTAAAAGGACTCGATCTAGACGACGACATCGATGAAGTTGATGTTGATGAAGAAGATGAAGATGCTCCTTCTGATGATGATACTGAAGTGGATTTGTTGAAAGATGCCGGTGGCTCTGATGATGACGATGACGATGACGATGATTTTGAAGATGAACCATCTGATGAAGAAGACGAAGATGACGATTATTAAAATATAAAAGGAGCTTTAAAAGCTCCTTTTTTAATTCAAATATCTTTCACGTATTATTTTTTCATGATGGCTCTGATGGCCAATACAAATAAACCCAATGGCACGCACAGAAACCGATTTTTCTGAGGCTATTCCCAATTGGGTGAGTTGTTCTTGAGTAAATGTTTTAAATAAGATGCTTGTCGTTTTGCGAACTAATTCAAACTCTTCCAGTAGTTCGGCAAAATCTCTACTATTGGCCTGTGCTGCATTAACATAGTTGTTTTCATCAAATCCGGGTAAAGAAGTTTGGTCTTTTCGAGCAATTCGCAAGGCTCTGTATGCAAAAATACGTTCGGCATCTATTAAATGTTGTACGATATCTTTAATAGTCCATTTGCCTTCGGCATAACGATATTCGTACTTTTCTTGGGGAATGGATTTTAAAAAGTCAAGAAACCTTTTCAAAGAAAACTGTAATTCACTTAATAATTCAACATCACCCAATGCTTCAATGTAAGGTTTATAATAAAGAGCATATTCCGTGGATTGTAACTGTGTTGATTTCATTTAATCTATCTTTTTGGTAAAACAATCTATTTTTTTAAGCTGGAAAACCATAAAATCGTTCCTGTTCCGGAATAAAATTTAAAACTCATTAAGCCGAATTCCTACTGGCGTTAATATTACCAAACAAAGATCGAGTCACAATTTTTTCGTAAGTCTCCAATCGTTTCAAATCGGGATTTTTCTGTTTTTTTATTTCGTTTATCTTCAATAGAGCATACTGCTGAATGGTTAATAAAGGCAACACAATTTGTTCTCTAATTTCAATTGAGGCTTTTCCATCGGGGTAATTTTCCATTAATTCGGTAAATCCGGATAATTTCAACAACAACCTTTTGGTTTCCAGATATTCATCGTAGATAATTTGCCAAAAGGGACCAAACTCTTCATCTTTTTGCATATAGGCGGTTAAAGGGAAAAACGATTTACACAAAGCCATCATACTATTTTCCATTAACGTTTTGAAAAAAAGAGAATTTTGATACATTTGGCTCACTTTATCCCATTGATTCGTTTCTTCAAAATATTTCAAAGCGGTTCCTACACCAAAAAAACCAGGGACATTTTGTTTTAATTGACTCCACGATCCTACAAATGGAATAGCTCTCAAATCGTTAAAATCTAATTTTTCAGATTTAGTACGTTTAGAGGGGCGGCTTCCAATATTGGTCTTTGCATAATAATTTAAGGTACTCATTTGTTCCAAATAGGGAATAAATTTAGGATGCTGTTTGAAATTCAAATAGGCCTCGTAACTCAGTTGTGATAATTGATTTAAAACTTCATAATCCAATGGAGACAATTTAACAAGTCCGTTATTAAAAACCCTATTGGTTACCCCGGCACTCAACAAATTCTCCAAATTATATCTACACGAATCTAAAGTTCCAAAATTTGAACTAATGGTTTGTCCTTGAACTGTTATTTGAATTTGCTTATTTTCAATTTCAGAGCCTAACGAAGCATAAAACTTGTGTGTTTTCCCACCACCACGAGCCGGAGGTCCTCCTCTGCCATCAAAAAACAGAACTTCGATACCGTATTTCATTGAAATTGCGGTTAAACTTTCTTTGGCTTTATAAATACTCCAATTGGCCATCAAATAGCCACCGTCTTTTGTTCCGTCTGAAAAGCCTAACATAACGGTTTGAACATTATTTCTATTTTTGAGATGCTCTCGGTATCGTTTATTGGAGTAAAGCTGTTCCATAATTGAATCTGCAGCATGTAGATCTACCACCGATTCAAATAAGGGTACAATATCTACTGAGGGATTTTCCCAACCGCATAATTGAAAGATGGCAAAAGTTTCCATAACATTTAGGGCACTTTCATTGTTACTGATAATGTATCGATTGCATCCCCATTCCCCATTTTTTGACTGAATAGTTTTCATAGCCAAAATAGAACTAATTGTAGAACAAGTCAACTCATTAGAAAAATCGGATTCAGATAAATTACTTTTTACATTTGATAGTAATTCAAGTTTATTTTCTTCATCCATTTCAAAATAATTGGATGGGAAAAGTGAATGCTCTTGAGCAACAATGTCTTGAAAAACGTTTTTATGAATTTTGCTATTTTGACGTATATCTAAAGTGGCAAAGTGAAATCCGAATAGATTAAACTTACTGATTAATAAATCTACTTCATCCAAATACAAAGATTGAAAATCTCTGACAATCAACATTCTGATTTTTTTTAAACCCTCGTAAAACTCTTGTGGTGTAAGATAGATTTCACCCCTGGAATAAAAAACAGAGCGGTATAATTTGCTCTCCAAATCGGCTATAAGTGCATCAACTTCTTTGAATGTGAGTTTTCGTTTTAGCTTTCTAATATCGGAATAGTAACATTTCAAAACCGAAGTGCGTAATCTATCGGCTACTTGAAGGGTAATTTCTGTGGTAACATAAGGATTTCCGTCTCTGTCTCCACCGGGCCAAAATCCCAAATTAAAAATGGGATTGGTTAACTCTTCACCATCGTAAATATTTTTTTGAATGTATTGAACCATATTTCCCAAAGTAGGATAAAACACATTTTCGAGATACCAAATTAGGCTTACAGCCTCGTCAAAAGGAGTGGGTTTTTCTTTCTTTATAAAAGGTGTCTTTCCCAGTTGAGCCAATAATTGTTTGATTTGAATTAAATCATTGTTTCGCAAAGCATCTGTTAAGTCGGTAATAATACCCAGAACAGAACCGGGATAAAATTGAGTTGGATGAGCTGTAAGTACGGTACGCACTTTGAAATGTTTTAAAAATGCTTTTAACTCCTTTACTTTGGTCCGCTGTTCTGCTTTTTCTTTCACATCTCGTAATGAACCTCTGCCTTCCATATGATTGACCACAGGAAAAGCAGCATCTTCGATAGCATCAAATAAAACAATTTGGCGTTCTACATATTGAATAAAACGAAACATTAAATCGATTTTTTCATCTTCAGAGGGTTGCTCCAAATATTTAGAAGCGAAAAAATCGAATATTTCTTCAGGGCTTTGCTGATTCTTAAAACCGTTTTCGCAAACTTCGGAAAATAAAGGTAAAAGTACTCCCGTATTATCAATAGCATCAAAGGGTAAAGTTATAAATACACTATTGTATATTTGAAATTTAGATAACACATTTTGTTGAAAACGCTCAATTCTGGGAAGGGTATACATAAAAACAGATTTAGCACTAAAATAAGAAATTAATTGAAGAAATATCTGATTTAAAAGAAATAAAAAAACCCTCTCAGTTTGGTGTGAAAGGGTTCTTTGCAAAGTAGGATTCGATTACATATTCTTAAAAATAGTATGCATCAAACGTTTTTTATCATTGATACTTTCTTCCAAAGAAATCATAGTTTCAGTTCGGTATACACCATCAATATCATCAATCATAAAGATAACATCTTTGGCATGTTTGGTATCCTTTGCTCTAATTTTACAAAAAATGTTGAATTTACCGGTAGTAACGTGAGCAACAGTTACAAAAGGAATTTCATTTATTCTTTCTAGTACAAACTTAGTTTGAGAGGTATTATTCAAAAATACACCAACGTATGCAATGAAGGAATATCCTAACTTTTCATAATCCAAAGTTAAAGAAGAACCCATGATGATACCGGCGTCTTCCATTTTTTTTACTCTCACGTGAACCGTACCCGCAGATATCAATAATTTCTTGGCAATATCAGTAAAAGGAACTCTTGTATTATCAATTAACATATCAAGGATTTGATGATCTACTTCATCCAAACGAAACTTGCTCATAGTAATGTTTATTTATTAGTGTTTATTATAGGTACAAATGAAATACATTTTATTTAATAAAAAAACGATTTTGTTAATTTTTTAATAAACCATTAACAAATACTTTATCGTTTTCTAACTCAAAATCAACTTTTTCATCAATTTTCGGAAAATCATTCGGATGGTTTACAATCATCTGGCCCTCTAAATCATACTCTATGTGTCCAAAATAACCTTTCAAATCACCCAGACTGGAAATATAAGCTTCTAAATGAATGTCACCGTTTTTTAAAACCTCCTTATATTGAGCTGCAAAATTGGTAATAATTTTTGAATTATCATAATTTATTTTAGCATTTCGATAAACAATATCGAAAAAACAGATATTATTTTGAGGAATTTTCAAATAATATGAAGTTTTATTGATAACTATATCGTTTTCGTAAAGTATCGAAAAACTGTAAAATAAACTCAACCCAACATACATTCGTGTTTTTTCTCTTGCATAATCCTCTTGATAATGTCCTGCTTCAAACAAAACTGTAGGTACACCAAGCTGCTGAAAAGTATCTCCAACACAATTTCTATTAAAACCATCTTCAAACCTACCTATTTGATTAGGCAATTCATTTTGTAATAACTCTGCTATACCTGAAATTAAATTTATAGCTTTTTGACGAACCCCATTTATACTTCGATTTTCATCAAAGGAAGGTGCCAAAAACGAAATTGTAGCCGGTTTTCCGGAATCACCAACACCAAATATAGTTCTCTGGTCATGTAAATTAAAACAAAAGTCGGGCTTAAAATTCATAAAAGTATTATACAATAACCTACTTTCCGGTTGCGACAGATTAATGAAATCTCTATTTAAATCTACTCCATTAGCATTCACGCGTGTATAATTTTCAGCTCCATCCGGATTTAGAATTGGAAAAATAAGAAATGTAAAATGCGATTTCCATTCAGAAGCAAGTTCGCAATCTGAATCTAAAAAAAGCATAAAATCAACTAAAGCTTTAGTAGTTGTTGATTCATTGCCGTGCATCTGAGACCAAATTAAAATTTTCACCGAACCACAACCCAAACGATAGGATGGAATAGGTTTCTGATTTACAGAAAACCCTAAAACACTTTTGCATTGATTCAAATTTGAATCCTTCAAAACAGATTCAACTTTTTCCAAAGTAATATACCTGCCTTTTAAATTATGTGCTTTGTATTGGTTGTAAATTGTGTTAGCGTTCATCTTTCAATTTTTACAATTACAAAGGTAAACATCTTTAAAATA
>JANJWE010000120.1 GCA_024709705.1 Flavobacterium sp.
GAAATTGTAGCCGAAGCCGGAAAACCGGGAGTGGTAACCATTGCTACCAACATGGCAGGTCGTGGAACGGATATTAAATTGACTCCGGAAGTAAAAGCAGCCGGTGGTTTAGCCATCGTTGGTACAGAACGTCATGATTCACGTCGAGTGGACAGACAGTTACGTGGTCGTGCGGGACGTCAAGGAGATCCGGGAAGTTCGCAGTTTTATGTATCGTTAGAGGATAATTTGATGCGTTTATTTGGTTCTGAACGCGTGGCCAAGGTAATGGACAGAATGGGCTTGAAAGAAGGTGAAGTAATTCAACATTCCATGATGACCAAATCGATTGAACGGGCTCAGAAAAAAGTGGAAGAAAATAACTTTGGTGTGCGTAAACGTTTGTTGGAATATGACGATGTTATGAATTCACAACGGGAAGTAATTTACAAACGCAGAAGACACGCTTTACATGGCGAACGTTTGAAAGTGGATATCGCGAACATGATGTATGACACGTGTGAAAACATTACGAATGAGAACAAAGCAACTTCCAATTTTAAGAATTTTGAATTTGAATTGATTCGTTATTTTTCCATCACCTCTCCAATATCGGAAAGCGAATTCAACAAGTTGAGTGAGATGGAAATTACAGGAAAAGTATATAAAGCAGTTTTGGCACATTACGAAGAAAAAAATGCACGTGATGCCAGAGAAGCGTTTCCAATCATCAAAAACGTATATGAAAATCCTAGTAATCACTATGAACGAATCATTGTTCCTTTTAGTGATGGACAAAAAACATTGAATGTGGTGACCGATTTGAAAAAAGCGTATGAAAGTGAAGGAAAACAATTGGTTGCCGATTTTGAGAAAAATATCACGCTTGCCATTGTGGACGAAGCTTGGAAAAAGCATTTACGCAAAATGGATGAATTGAAACAATCGGTTCAGTTGGCGGTTCATGAACAAAAAGATCCATTATTGATTTATAAATTTGAAGCGTTCAATTTGTTTAGAGCGATGTTGGACGGGGTAAATAAAGAAGTAATTTCTTTCTTGTTCAAAGGTGACTTACCTAATCGCAATGAAACCAATATTCAAGAAGCTCGAGAGGTTCGCAGAAAAGAAAATTATACAGAATCAAAAGCATCCACTGAAATAAATGATGGAGCTCAAGCCAACAGACAAGCCGGAGAAATGGCTAGTCAGCGACCAGCAGTTACTGAAACGATTGTTCGTGAAATGCCAAAAATCAATCGAAATGATACGGTTACGGTAAAACACGTAATGAGTGGCAAAACTGAAACCATGAAGTACAAAAAAGCAGAAAGCTTGATTGCGAGTGGTGAATGGGTTTTGGTGTAAGAATAAAATAAATGAATTTTTAAATCCCTGACATTTAAATTGTCGGGGATTTTTATGTTTTTAATAATCTAATATTGAATAGAAACCTTTAAATTTGAAAATTAACTAAGGCAAAATTTTACCGGGATTTAAAATTCCATTCGGGTCAAAAACATATTTTAACCGTTCCATTAATTCCAAATGAGGTTTGGAAAAAGCGATATCCATAAAGTCTTTTTGCACAAAACCAATACCGTGTTCACCGGATAACGTTCCGTTTAAAGAAACGGTTAATTCAAAAATTTCTCTGATACCTTTGGGTACTTCCGTTTTCCAGTTTTCATCGCTTAGGTTTCCTTTGATGATGTTTACATGCAAATTTCCATCGCCGGCATGACCATAACAAACAGATTGAAAACCGTATTTTTTTCCAATCGATTTGATTCCATACAATAATTTTGGGAGTTCATATCTAGGTACAACTGTATCTTCTTCTTTGTAAACGGAATGAGCTTTCACCGCCTCTGCCACACTGCGACGCATTTTCCAAAGGGCATTTTTTTCGTCTTCGGTATCCGCAAAAAGAATGTCATCAATTTGAAATTGTTCTACCACAGTCATGATTTTTTCGGCTTCCGCCATCAAAATTTCGGGATAATTTCCATCGACTTCAATCAATAAATGAGCTTGAATTTCAGGTTGCACTTGAACGTTCAAACCTTCTACAAATTGAAGTGTCCAATCAATAGCATCGCGTTCCATAAATTCCAACGCACTGGGCACAATTCCGGCTCTGAAAATGGCTGAAACGGCTTCACACGCTTCATTGGCTTTGTAAAACGGAACCAACATTAAAACGTTATGCGTATTTTTAGGAAGTAATTTTAATACAATTTTGGTAACGATTCCTAACGTTCCTTCGCTCCCCACCATTAATTGTGTGAGATTGTAACCCGTAGAGTTTTTTAGTGTATTCGCTCCCGTCCAAATAATTTCACCAGTTGGTAAAACCACTTCTAAATTCAAAACATAATCTTTGGTAACGCCATATTTTACAGCTCTTGCACCTCCGGAATTTTCGGCTACATTTCCACCAATAAAACAACTTCCCATACTGCTTGGATCGACTGGATAAAAAAGACCTTTTTCAGAAACAGTTTCGCGTAATACTTGCGTAATCACCCCGGGTTCGGTGATAACTTGTAGATTTTGTTCGTCAATTTTTAGAATTTTATTGAATCGCTCCATCGAAAGTCCGATTCCGCCTTGAACAGATAAAGCACCGCCACTTAAACCGGTTCGAGCTCCAATTGGTACAACCGGAATTTTATACTGATTCGCAATTTTTAAAATTTTGGAAATTTCAATAGCGGTAGATGGTTTTACAACAACATTTGGTGGGAAAACATAATCTTCGGTTTCATCTTGACCGTATTGATTTCGGGTTTCTTCATCGGTAAATACAAATGATTGACCAACGATATTTTCTAATTTGGATAAAATTTCGGAATTGAGTTGCATACTTTATTTTTAAACCAATAAAGGTAAAAAAATTATAGCAATGAAAGTAGACAATACCAAAAAGCTAAGGTTAAAAATGAAAGCGGAATTCCGATACCTATCATCATGCTACTCAATTTAGGTTTGAGTCCATACGTTGAAGCCAAAATCGCTCCGGTTATCATGGGAGCCATTGCTGCTTCCATGATGGAAACATTGACAATTAATCCTTCGCCACTCAAAATAAATTTGTATAAAACCAAGAAAAACAAAGGCGTTAGCATCAATTTAAAGAACAATCCTAACGCTAAAAAATTCCAATGCTGACTTTTTTTATCAATTTTTAATTGCAAACCAACAGAAACCAGAGCAATTGCTGAAACCGTTCCTCCTACTTTTTGAAAAACAGTTTGTAGCATATCGGGGAAATCTATTTTCAATACATTTAGCAAACAAGCCAACACAAAAGCAATAAACGGGGGAAAGAAAACAATTTTTTTTATAATGAGTTTCGAATCGACTTCGCCTTTTGAAAAAATAGAAGCAACTGTCACGCCCAATGTAGCCAATACCACAAACGAACCGGGTTGATCTACAATAATTGCTGTCTGTAACCCTTCTTGACCATATAACGCTTCAATAACAGAAAATCCAACAAAGGAAGTATTTCCCAATCCTCCGGTTAATATCAAACATCCGGTAAGCTTTTT
>JANJWE010000124.1 GCA_024709705.1 Flavobacterium sp.
CGAAAACAAAGAAAGCCTATTGTTTCATCAAAAGTTTGGATTTACCGTTTCGGGAACCCTAAAAGAGTCCGGTTATAAATTTAACCGTTGGTTGGACTCAGTCATAGTTCAACTCATTATTGAGAATTAACCCAAAATCCAATTTACAATTTCAGGGTCATTCGGCTGAACTCTCGGACTGATTACGCGTTCTAGTTCACCTTTTTCATTAATTAGATATTTTTGAAAATTCCATTCAATGGTGCTATCCTGAAAACCATTTTGAGCTTTTTGAGTTAAAAATTGGTAGATTGGATGCATCCCATCTCCTTTTACGGATATTTTACTCATCATAGGGAATGTTACCCCGTAATTTTTTTGACAAAACGCACCAATTTCTTCGTTTGTTCCCGGTTCTTGACTCATAAAATCATTGGCAGGAAAACCTATGATAACCAAACCTTTGTCTTTGTATTTTTCATAAAGACTTTGTAACTCTTTGTATTGTGGAGTCAAACCACATTTTGAAGCTGTGTTAACTATGAGCACTTTTTTGCCTTTAAGATTAGCAAAGTTAAATTCGTTATCTTCTATATCTTTAACTATGAATTCGTGAATCGATTTTTTCATAACTATTTCATTTGAAATGACTGTATTATTATCCTTTTTTGGAGTTTGAGCTTGATTTTGACAACTAAAAAAGAAAAAAGAAACTTGAAGGATTGCAATAACTCTAATCATATATAATTTTTTTACTAAGGTATTGATTTATTTAGTTTACAAATTTTGACAAATCACAAAAGAATTATAAATTAACTACTTTTCTTGTATTGTTTTTTATACTTAAAGTATACTAGTGTAGCAAATAGAACAAATCCTGTTAAAACATACATATAAATTTTTACATTTTGTTTTTCACCTGAAGCATAGGAGTGCAAACCCGACAAATGAAAATTAACACCAAAGTAGGTCATCAATATAGAAGCAAAAGCCAAAACACTCATTACGTTAAACACAAACAATCCACGTAAAGCTGGAACAAATCGGGCATGAATCACAAAGGCATATACCATGATACTAATTAAAGCCCACGTTTCTTTGGGATCCCAACCCCAATAGCGTCCCCAACTTTCGTTGGCCCATTGGCCCCCTAAAAAATTACCAATGGTCAGCATTACCAATCCTATAGTCAAAGCGAGTTCGTTTATATAAGTAATCTCTTTGATATTCAATTCCATACGAGTCTTATTTTTGTCATTGGTAAACAAAATAAGAACCAGAGCAACAATTCCTAAAACCATTCCTAAAGTAAACGGACCGTAACTGGCTACAATTACAGCTACGTGAATCATTAACCAATAGGAATTTAAAACCGGTTGTAAATTGGCAATAGAAGGATCCATCCAATTCCAATGGGCTATCATCAAAATCATTGAGGTAACAAAAGCTGCAGAGGCTACTGTAAGTTTGGATTTTCTGTCAAATGCCAAACCAAAGAACATAGTTGCCCATGCTACATAAATCATACTTTCATAGGCATCACTCCAGGGAGCATGACCGGAAATGTACCATCTTAAAATTAAACCGGCCGTGTGTAATAAAAAGAAAAATCCAATCAGATAATGAAAAAACAGAACGGTATAATTAACCGCTTTATTTTTAGGTTTGAAAATTTGAACGATAGTAAAAATAAGCATCAGTACACCGGCAAGCATATACAAATAAAACAGCCTTTTAAAAATATCGTATTTGTTATACGTAATTTCAGCTTGAATTTTTTCTTTGGAAGGTTTTACAGTGCCCCCAAACTTTTCCTGAAATTTAGCTATTCCTTCCAAGATGTCATTGGCAAGTTTGTAATCTTGCTTTTGAGTTGCCTCTTGTAGGGTTTGCATATAAACCGGTAAAATTTTATTCAACATTTTAAGCTCAGTATCTTCATATTCGTTGATTTCTAAATAGGAAACCCATTTATTATTTTCATCAAAGGGAATGGGAAACAAACGTAAAATACTACCACTTAATGCGGCATTTAGTAAAACTACTTTTTTATCGGTTTCAATAAAATCCTTTTGAAATTGATTCGGTATGGATGCGTTATAGGATTCATCCAAGTAGGGAGTAAGTTTGTAATTCCCTTTGGCATCAAAGAAATCTACAAACGAAGCATATTTTGCATCTTTAGAGATTCCTAAAATAGTGCGAATACTGTCATTACCTCTTTTCAAATAGACCAAAGGAACCTCAACCCAAGCACTAGGGATTTGAGACATAGAAAGAAAAACCTGGTCTGAAGTATAAGTATTGTAATGGTCTGATTTACTCACTTTTCGCAATAATTCAGAAGAAAAAGTATTAACTGGCTTCATTCTTCCACCCTGATCTTGTATTACTAATTTTCCAAAATTAGCGGCATGCTCAGCCGAGGGAATATGAGTTGCAATAAATTTTTCTACTTCTGCTTTTGTTGGTCTTTGATGTTGGTGTCCCTCTTGTGCTTGCACTGAAAACAAACCTAAAAATAAGAACAAAGTCATCAAAGCTGTTTTTTTCTCTTGGATTTTAGCCATTTTGCGTTTAATATCAGCAAATCGGGTGTTTTTATCAAATAGGATAGCCATCAAAGCTATGTAGAGTAAAAAGTAGCCAATATAAGTAATCCAAGTTCCCCAGAAATCGTGGTTAACCGATAAAATAGTCCCTTTTTCATCTTTATCAAATTGAGCTTGAAAAAAACGATATCCCCTGTAATCTAAAATATTATTCATGTAAATGCGAGCCTCTTTTTGATAGTCTTTATCCAAAACGGTAACTTTACTTTCAAATGCAGAATAGCTATTCATTGTTCCCGGATAACGAGAAGCGATAAAATCATTCAATTGAATTTTAAAAGGAAGTTCATAAACTTTGCTGCCATAAAACAAGGTAAAATCTAAATCACCCAATGTAATAGATTGAGGTTGCCCCATTTGACCTTTTGAACCAATTAAAGTTACTTCTTTTGTTTCTCCATTAGCTTCAACTTCTACCAGTAGAGCATCATCAGTCATTTCATCTTTCCAATTATTATTAGATTTCCATACTTTTTTTCCAGTAATGGGGAGTTCAGGAAGTACAAATTGAGTCCCTGCCAAAGCATATAAAGATCTAAATTCTAATTTTTGCAACGAATCTTTAACAACTAGTCCCTTTTTTTGGTCGGCCATTCGCATAAAATC
>JANJWE010000131.1 GCA_024709705.1 Flavobacterium sp.
TGGGAGAAGGTCCCAATGCAGGTGCAGGAGACGATATGATTACTTTATTTTTAACTTGGAATGCAGAAGATCCGGTTTCACAAATTGAAATAAACCGAAATACCTATTTAGGAAATATCAATAACAATTGGGGTCAAGGCAATAGAAATCCGTTTATTGACAATCCCTACCTAGCCACAAAAATTTGGGGTGGAGTTGCAGCACAAGATACTTGGGGAACCTTATCTACAAATACTAATTATGTGTACGAATTTAGTGTTTATCCAAATCCAAGTTCAGATAAAAAAATAAATATCGATAGTGAATCAATTATAGATACGATAGAATTGGTGAATATAAACGGACAAATTATTCAAGTTATTCAAAAACCAACTCCATCCAACAAAACCTATACTTTAGAAAATATTCCTTCAGGTTTTTATTTTATGACCATTACATCACAGCAAAAGTCTGTAACAAAGAAAGTGGTTGTAAATTAAATGTAAACTAAACCTTCTTAACCGGAAGGTTTTTTTAATTTATAAAATTAAAACATTCCAAATTTCGTTTCTCTTGCTTGCAACTTAAAGAAACTTGAAATGGTAGACTAAAAATATGTAAATTCGAAGCCATGAATGAATATCAAATAGAAGAGCTTAAAAAATTATTGGCTACACCCAAAAAAGTTGCCATAATACCGCACAGAAATCCGGATGGAGATGCCATGGGATCAACATTGGCATTGGCCCATATTTTAAATAAACTGGGGCATCAAGCTACAGTGATTGCTCCAAATGAATTCCCTGACTTTTTAGCTTGGTTACCCGGAGCAGAAACGGTTCGTATTTTTGAAAAAGAAAAAGAAAGTACAACTCGCATTTTAAATGAATCGGAAATCCTTTTCACCCTAGACTTTAATGCCTTACATCGCACTGGCGAAATGGAAATGGTGCTTCAAAATCTCAAAGCTCCCTTTGTAATGATTGATCATCATGAATTACCAGATTCATATGCTCAAATTGCTTTTTCCGATGTAAATTATGGTTCAACTTGCGAAATGGTGTATGATTTATGTTTTTATTTAGGTATCGAAAAATATCTGGACAAAACAGCTGCTACTTGTATTTATACGGGTATAGTAACCGACTCAGGATCATTTAAATTTCCAAAAACGACCAGTAAAACCCATCAAACTGTAGCCCATTTACTCGATTTGGGTATTGAAAATACTACTATTCACAACCTCCTTTTTAATACCAATACTTACAGTAGTTTGCAATTATTGGGTAGAGCGTTACAAAACTTAAAAGTTCTTCAGAAATACAAAACTTCCTATATTACACTAACACAAGCCGAGCTGGATAGTTTTAATTACAAAAAAGGAGATACAGAAGGTATTGTAAATTATGGATTATCCTTAAAAGATATTATTTTTACAGCTATTTTTATAGAAAACAAAGATGAAGGTATAATAAAAATTTCGTTGAGATCTATTGGAGACTTTGATGTAAACCAACTCGCAAGAACCTACTTCAATGGGGGTGGACACAAAAATGCAGCCGGTGGAAAATCAACACGCTCCTTAAGTGAAACGGTAACCTATTTTGAAAATATAATTCGTGAACTACCTGAATTAAAATAAATATGAGACTTTATATAAATATTGCTCTACTTTTTTCGCTCATCCTAATCTTGGGAAGTTGTCATGACAAACAACCCCGTAGACCGGTTTCCAGAAGTTCTGGAACTTTTATGAAAGAATCTGTTATTCGAAATAAAAAACTGATTGCAGCAGAAGAAAAAATAATTGATTCAATTATTAAAAATAATCCGGATAAAATTTTTCTGGCATCAAAAAAAGGATATTGGTACACCTATGAAATTCAAAATCAAAGTGATACTTTGAGACCCAAAAGAGGAGATGTAGCGTTCTTTGAGTATGAAATTAATGATTTGTACGGAAATGTAATTTACACGGCCTTGGAACTTAGACCTCAGAAATATCTCGTAGATAAACAAGAAATTATGATGGGATTACGTGATGGTATCAAACTCATGCGTAAGAATGAAAAAGTCACCTTTTTGTTTCCATCACATATTGCATATGGATACTTGGGAGACAAAAACAGAATTGGCCCAAATATTCCTATTTCATGTACAGTAACCTTAACCGATTTTATAAAAGAAGAAGAATTTAGAAAAACACAAAACCAATAAAATGAAAAAAATAAACGTACTGGGATTATTCCTAATCGCACTATTATTCCAATCTTGTGGAAACAATTACGATCATTTAGGTGATGGAATCTTTGGAATTATTACAACTTCAAAAGGTGAAATCATTGTTTCTTTAGAATATGAAAAAACGCCCATAACTGTAGCCAATTTTATCACATTGGCAGAAGGAACCAACACTTTTGTTACTGATGAAGCTCGGAAAGGCATCCCCTTTTATGATGGCCTAAAATTTCATAGAGTTATTCCTAACTTTATGATACAAGGAGGTGATCCTAATGGAGATGGTTCGGGTAATCCAGGATACAGCTTTATGGATGAAATTACCGATTTGAAACATTCTGGACCCGGAATACTTTCTATGGCTAATGCCGGACCAGGAACAAATGGTTCTCAATTTTTTATCACTCATGTTGAGACACCGCATTTAGACGGACTTCATACGGTTTTTGGAAAAGTAAAAGAAGGTCAAGAAGTGGTAAATACTATTGCTCAAAACGATGTTATCGAAAAAATAATCATCGTAAGAAACGGAGAAAATGCCAAAAAATTCGATGCTGTAAAAGTGTTTGGAGACCGACTTAAAATTGAATCGGAAAATCGGAAAATTCAAGAAGCCAAAGAAAAAGCAGAAAAAGAAGCTTTCTTAGCTCAATTTAAAGGTGTTTTAGATGAGAAAATTGCATTTTTTGAAACTCAAAAAAAGAATGCTCAAAAAACTTCAAGCGGATTGTTATATACCATTTACCAAAAAGGAACATCAAAAAAACCGGAGATTGGATCAACCATTTATGTGAATTACTCCGGATATTTTGAAAATGGCGAACTTTTTGATAGTAGTAGCGAAAGTGTATCAAAAGCATTTGGAAAATTTGACCAACGCAGAGCCGACGCTCAAGGTTACACGCCATTCCCATTTCAATATGGAAATAAAACCGGATTAATCCCCGGATTTTTGGAAGGTTTGGAAAAAATGAATATAGGAGACAAAGCCTTATTGTTTATACCTTCTCATTTAGGATATGGAGAAGCCGGTGCCGGAAATGTAATTCCGCCCAACACCAATTTGATTTTTGAATTAGAATTAGTAGATTCACCAACACAAAAATAATAACCATGAAAAACGCATTTTTAAGTTTGATATTTATATTATCACTTAACTTACAAGCTCAAACAGAGAATGGAATCTATGCTGAAATTTCAACTTTAAATGGAAAAATTCTTTTAAAATTAGAGTATGAAAAAACTCCAATTACCGTAGCAAACTTTATCTCATTGGCAGAAGGAACCAATCCCTCGGTTTCGGATGAATTCAAAGGAAAACCTTTTTTTAATGGATTAAAATTTCACCGGGTTATTTCAAATTTTATGATTCAGGGTGGAGATCCGACAGGTACCGGAAGTGGTGGTCCGGGATACCGTTTTATGGACGAAATAACCGATTTAAAACATGATAAAGCAGGTATATTATCTATGGCAAATGCAGGTCCTGCTACAAATGGCTCTCAATTTTTTATAACCCATGCACCTCAACCTCATCTAGATGGAAAGCATACCGTTTTTGGTAGAGTAATCTCCGGTCAAGATATTGTTAACGCCATCACTCAAAATGACGTTATGGATAAAATTACAATTATAAGAGTAGGAACTGCAGCTAAACAATTTGATGCACCTAAAGTTTTCAATAGCAGATTGGAATTGGAACTTGCCGCAAAGAAAAAGAAAGAAGAAGCTTTACTGGCTGAAAAAACGAAGTTTACAGATTATGTAAAAAAAACATTTCCAACTGCCAAAATACTACCTTCTGGTTTAGCTTATGTTATTGAAAAAACGGGATCCGGAGAAAATGCTAAAGCAGGCAACGATGTATCGGTTCATTATTTAGGAGAGTTAGCCAATGGTGAAAAATTTGACAGTTCCTATGACCGCAATCAACCTATAGATTTTAAGTTAGGAATGGGAAGAGTAATTCCGGGATGGGAAGAAGGTATCGCATTATTGAACAAAGGAGCAAAAGCCAAACTCATCATACCGTTTTGGTTGGCCTATGGAGAAAACGGAAGACCACCGGTAATTCCGGCTAAGGCTACGTTAATATTCACAACAGAATTGGTTAACTTAAAATAAAGCATCAAAAAAAACCCTCAAAAATTTGAGGGTTTTTTTATTTAAATTTCCAATCAAAATTATCAATATCTTTAACGATAGCCCCTATTTCAACTTTACAAATTTGAGCAAACTCCTCTTGAATAAGTAACCAATGATCTTCATTAAAATAATGA
The DNA here is from genome assembly GCA_024709705.1 of Flavobacterium sp. Taxonomy (GTDB): domain Bacteria; phylum Bacteroidota; class Bacteroidia; order Flavobacteriales; family Flavobacteriaceae; genus Flavobacterium. The sequence continues at coordinate 4,497 of JANJWE010000131.1, forward strand.
GTTACACTATCCAATTGTTCGGTTTCAAATTTTTGAAATCCCTTTTTGTCAAAAACAGGTTTCCAATCTGAAAAAAGCGTACCCACTATTTTTTGACCCCAAAGTGTAGCTTCCGGGTTTGAAATTATAATATACCCGAGTCTAAAATCTTCATCGGCATAAAAAGTCAAACGGCATTTTAAGGAATTATACAATGCAATTATATTAAAGTCTTCATCATCAAACAGTAAATCAGGCCTTCCATATAGGCGTTCTACATCTTGCATTTTCATACCAAAAAGAAGCTGGTCAAATCCGTATTGAGGTTTAATTTCCATTTGTATAATTTTCAATAATTAATTTTTTTGTCAATCGGTTAAATCTGTAAAATAAAAATAAAGCCGCTGCTGTAAGACCGGCTAAAAGTCCTAACCAAACCCCAATAGCTTTTAAATCGGTATACAAACCCAAATAAATGGAAATAGGAAAACCAACAATCCAATAGGCAATAAAAGTTATATACATAGGAATTTTTACATCCTGGAGACCTCTTAAAGCCCCCAAAACTACAACTTGTAAACCATCAGAAATTTGAAACAAAGCAGCAACAAGCAACAATTGAGAAGCAATCCAAACCACTTCTTGATTTTGAACCAAATGAATAGTTTGATCCATATCTAAAAACGGTAAAGGCAATACTTTATGAAATAGTATAAAGAGAACTGCAAAAACAATCTCGAGCAAAGTAGCCAATAAAAAGATAGACAAAGCTACAATTCTTAACTTCTTGTAATCCTGAAGCCCTTTTTGATTGCCAATACGAATCATTGCTGTAACACTCAATCCCATGGCAAACATAAAGGTGAGCGAAGCCAAACTCAAAGCAATTTGATTGGCCGCTTGACTGGAAGCACTTATCATTCCACACAACCAAATGGCTCCGGTAAAAAGAGCTACTTCGAAAAACATTTGTAGGGCTGAAGGTGTACCCAAGTTGACAATTTTCGTAATTGTGTTTTTTGAAATTTCTTCCCAACTGAATTTTTCAAAATAGGGATGAAATTTAGGCTTTTTCACCATGACATAATGCATGAATAAAAGCATCACTATTCTAGAAGTAATTGTTCCAATGGCGGCACCAACAATTCCCATTTCGGGAAAAATCCAAATACCAAATATTAAAAAGTAATTGATAACCACATTTACAATATTGCCTAAGATGGTTGCCCACATAGAATATTTGGTTTCACTTTTACCATCTGCAAACTGCTTATAGGCCTGAAACATGATTAATGGAACTAATGAAAAAGCAACAATATCCAAATAAGGACTTGCCAAATTGACAACTTCTTCAGATTGTCCCATGTAACTTATAATAGGTTTAGCAAAAAAAATAAGCAAGAACAATAACAGCCCCAAAACGGTACACAACAGCAACCCATTATGAAAAGCACTTCTCCCTTTTTCAATTGAATTTTCGCCATCAGCCTCGGCAACTATTGGGGTAATTGCTGTTGAAAAACCAATACCTAATGACATGGCAATAAAAATAAAACTATTTCCTAAGGAAACTGCTGCCAATTCTTTGGGACCAATTTGCCCCACCATAGCATTATCCACAATTCCCACAACAGTATGACCCAACATACCAATAATAATTGGATAGGCTAATTTTAGGTTGTAACCGAATTCTTTGGTGTAGATGGAGAGATTCATACGAGCAATTTTCGAGTGCAAAAGTACGCATTTTGATAGACATTAACTTATAGAAAATTTAAGAAAAGTTCACCCTTTAAAAAGACAAAAAAATGTAATTTTAAAACCAAAAATCTTTTCCTTGAAATTAAAATATCCAATTTTCTTGTATGCTTTTAGTTTGTTAAACCTATTACCTGTTTTACAAGCACAAACTTCTAAAGACACTACTGCTCTCTCTGAAGTAATTATTTCAGCCTCACCTACTTCTAATACGCTTCTTAAGTCGGCTTCATCCATCTCAATTATTAATTCAAAAGCTCTTGAAAATGGAGATGGGGTACTACTAACGCCAATTTTAAATAGAATTCCGGGAATTCAAATGCAACAAGGAGCCCTTAATACCAATCGGATTACAATTCGAGGAATTGGAGCCCGAACGCCTTTTGGCACAACCAAGATTAAAATTTATTTTGATGAAATCCCTTTAACTACAGCCGAAGGCGAGTCGGTTTTGGAAGAAATAGAGATTGCTTCATTAGCCAAAATAGAAATAAACAAAGGTCCTAATACAACCAGTTTTGGTGCCGGATTAGGTGGTGTAATCAACTTGTATAGTCAGGAAGGCAGTACAAAACCCACTTCAGGCACATGGAATTCAACTTGGGGTAATTTTGGTTTACAAAAACATTCGCTCACGGGTTCATTGAATTTAAATAAATTGAATTTATTTACCAATTATTCCGAATTGCAGAGTGACGGATTCCGGGAAAATAGTCGTTACAAGCGACAAACTTTTCATGTAAGAGGAGAAACCTATTTGAATGAAAAAAATAAGTTCAATTTTCTGGGAATAGCAACCCGATTGTTAGCTTTTATACCAAGTTCGTTAAATGCTATCGATTTTGAAAATAATCCCGAAAAAGCAGCTTCCAATTGGAATGCAGCAAAAGGGTATGAATCCTATGATAAAATTATTTTGGGACTTGGACACGAATTATTACTCCATTCAAAATGGAAATGGAGCAATAGTTTGTTTACAACTATTAAATCGGGTTATGAAGCCAGACCTTTTGATATTTTAGATGATGTACTCTTTTCATATGGCCTTCGAAGTAAATTAAAATATTCTGAAACGCTTTTAAACATACCTTTTGTAATGAGTTTGGGAACTGAACTAATGAAAGAAAATTACCAAAATTCATTATTTGAAAACCTGTATCTCAATAATCCACAAACAGGAAGTGTTGAAGGTGAAAGATTTAACAGCACCGAACAAAACCGAAACTACGCAAACTACTTCTTTCAATTAGATGCACAAATTGCACGAAAACTTCACATGGAAACCGGTTTAGCTCTAAACTACACCCAATACAAACAACAAAATACATTCAATACCCCAAAAGCTCCCTATGAAGAATACAGATTTGAACCTTTACTTTTACCACGATTGGGACTAACTTATAAACTTGCTGAAAGAACAAGTTTGTATACTTCAATAAGTAAAGGATTTTCTATGCCTGCTGTTGCCGAAACTTTAACCCCTGAAGGAAACTTAAATGCTTCTTTAGTTCCCGAAATTGGAATAAATTATGAAGTGGGTTTCAAAAGTGAATTTTTCGATAAAAAAGGATATTTCGAATGGGCCATTTATCAAACCTATATTCAAAATTTGTTGGTAGCACAACGTACCGCAGAAGATCAATATGTAGGACGAAATGTTGGAAAAACCAGACATATGGGTATAGAAATGCAGCTAAACTATAGGATTTATTCAACTGAAAAACTCAGCATTTCTTCATTTACATCTTCACACTGGATTAAAGCTAAATTTAGAGACTTTCTGGATAACGATATAGACTATTCAGGTAAAACATTACCCGGAATTCCGGAATTACATTTTAATTTGGGTTGGGAAATTTCGTTACTGGGAAAATTACAATTTACCAATTCATTTAGTTATACTGATTCTATGTTTTTGAATGATGCCAATACTTTATCAACCCAATCGTTCCGACTAGTAGACTGTAAAATAGATTATACCGTAAATGTATTAGAAGTTTTAAATTTAAAATTATATGCCGGATTGCAAAATTTATTAAATGAAAGATACGCCGCAAGCCTTTTACCTAATGCAGTAGGATTTGGCAACCAACTCCCAAGGTATTTTTATCCCGGCACCCCTTTTAATTATTATGGAGGGGTTCAGTTGGTATATAGTTTTTAAAACTTACTTTTTTATACTTCTTACCTCTTCGAGGGTTACTGGTGTTTTTTGTTTATTACTCCAAGAATTCATGATATAATTCATAACATCGGCAACCTCTTCATCGGTTAAGCCCATAGCAGTCATGGTACCGTTGTAGCGAACTCCATTTACCTGAATAGAACCGCTTTGACCGTATTTAACCGCATGAATACTTTCTTTCCGTTTTTCTTTTAGCCAATTAGAATTGTCTAAAGGAGGAACAACACCCGGGTTTCCTTTTCCGTTTGCCAAATGACATTGAATACAAAAATCAGTGTAAATTTCTTTGCCTCTAACAATACTTTGTTGCAATACATTGTTTTGGTCTTTAGAAATATACTCTGAACTCGTTTTAAAGTTAAAATTCAAAAAAAACAGAAATAGTAGCGAAAAAATAGATTTTCCCATTACAACTTTGGTACAATTTT
>JANJWE010000134.1 GCA_024709705.1 Flavobacterium sp.
TAAAATAAGCATTTGCATTTATTTTTTCAATCAAAGTTCTTGAAGAGGATGAATTACTATAATCAACAATGGTTACCCGAATGTTTTTGACATCAAAAGTAGCCGCATTAGAAAGAATTAAAAGTTGTAAAATTGGTAGTATAAAGAGTAAACGAAGCATACTTTTATCCCTAAATATCTGTTTGAATTCTTTTTGTATGATGAATAGAATGATTTTCATGGTGCGATTATTTACTCCAAACGAGTTTTGTAATTTTTAATACTTAAACCAATAAAAAGAATGGTCATTCCAACTAAAATTAATGTTTCTTTGAGGATGTATTCTAAACCAACACCTTTTAACATTATCGACTTTACAATAATAATAAACCATTTCGCAGGAATAATGTTACTGATGACTTGCATAGGTAATGGCATCGAAGCAATGGGAAAAATAAAACCTGATAATATGATAACCGGCAACATCAATCCCATCAACGAAATCATCATGGCTGTTTGTTGGGAGTTGGAAATGGTAGAAATGAATATCCCTAATGAAAGGGCTGTAATAATAAATAAAATACTCTCGACAGCTAACAATAAAATACTCCCTTGAATTGGCATTCCAAAAATAAAATAACCCATTGAAACAATAACGATGGCATTGATTACAGACAGAAAAATATAAGGAAACACTTTACCCAAGATAACTTGAAAAGGCTTTAAAGGGGATACCAATAAAATTTCCATAGTACCCAATTCTTTTTCTCTTGTAATTGAAATAGAGGTCATCATGGCAGAAACCAACATCAAAATAACGGTCATAACACCCGGAACAAAATTAAAGACGCTTTTTAATTCAGGATTATACAACATACGGCTTTGTATGACAACCCCAGTAGTATTTTTTTGAACTGTACTTTTTTGACTTTGATGGTTTTGAATAATCGATTGAGTATAGTTTGCTATCGTATTGGCAATATTAGGTTCAGTAGCATCTGTAATGACTTGAACCGTAGCTTTCATTTCGGTTTGTAATTTTTTTGCAAAATCTTTTTCAAAGAGTAAAACGGCTTTTATTTTTCCTTTTTTAAACTCGCTTTCAATCGCATTTTCATTCGCAATTTCATTTGCCACATGAAAATAAGGAGAAGCTTTAATCTTTTGAATAATTTTTTGTGATTCAGTATCTTTCGAATAATCCAAAATAGCAATCTCTACATTATTAATTTCATTGGTAATGGCAAATCCAAACAGCAAAATTTGGGCAATAGGCATACCAAAAAGAATAAACAACGAGCGTTTATCTCTAAAAATATGATAGAATTCCTTTTTAATAAAACCTAAAAATCGTTTCATCTTCCTTTTTATTTTGTTATTCTATGTTTCGGGCTAGCTTTAAAAATACTTCATTCATCGTACTAACTTGAAATTGATTTTTTAAGTTTTTCGGGGTATCCAAGGCTTCAATCACACCATCAACCATAATCGATACGCGGTCACAATATTCTGCCTCATCCATATAGTGTGTCGTTACAAAAATAGTAGTACCCTTGTGAGCTTCAGCATAAATCAATTCCCAAAATTGTCTGCGAGTGATGGGGTCTACTCCTCCGGTAGGTTCATCTAAAAAAACAATTTTAGGTTCATGTAGCATAGCTACAGAAAATGCCAATTTTTGTTTCCATCCCAAGGGTAAGTCGCCAACCTTTTTTTGGGCAATATCACCCAGTTGCAATGTTTGAATTAACACCTCCGTCTTACTGTTGATTTGTTTTCGTGATAATCCGTAAATTCCACCAAAAAAAGTAATATTTTCTTTCACTGTTAAATCGTCGTACATCGAAAATTTCTGACTCATATAACCAATATTTTGTTTCACTTTTTCGCTTTGTGTGTGCACATCAAAACCGGCTACATTTGCTCTACCATTAGTAGGATTTGAAATTCCTATCAACATCTTCATAGCTGTTGTCTTTCCTGCACCATTTGCCCCTAAAAAACCAAATATTTCTCCTTTGTTTACGTGAAAGTTGATTCCTTTAACAGCAGTAAAGTGGCCAAATTGCTTGGTAAGGTTTTCTACGACTATAATTTTTTCCGAAAGATTGTTCATGTAAAAAGGGTTTATAAATCCATAAAAATATCTTCTATAGTAGGGGTTGTTTTTTGAAGGATGATACTTTGATGTCCTTTTGCCTTCAAATAGTTACGTAAAGTTTCACTATCAAAAAAATTGTTCAAATCAATATAATGAACAAATTCTCCGAAAGCAAAAACACTGTAATACGATGGAAAATGTTTTAAATCTTCAATCAGTAGGTGCATTTGGTTACTGGCAACCTCATAAATGGTTTTTTGATAAGCATCAACAATTCCCTGTGGTGTATCAATTTTAAGGATTTTCCCCTCTTGAATGAGTGCGATTCGGTCACATAATGTGGCCTCATCCATATAAGGTGTAGAAACTAGAATGGTAATACCTTTCTGCTTCAGTCGTTTAAGCATTTCCCAAAATTCTTTTCTGGAGACAGGATCTACACCCGTTGTGGGTTCATCCAGAAACAAAACTTTTGGTTTGTGTATTAAAGCACAACAAAGGGCTAGTTTTTGTTTCATTCCACCTGATAACGCACCTGCTTTTCGGTTTTTAAAAGGTTCTATTTGCACATATATATCTTCAATTAAATCATAATTTTCTTCAATCGTAGTACCGAAAATAGTTGCAAAAAAGGCTAAGTTTTCCGAGATAGTTAAATCCTGATACAGCGAGAATTTTCCGGGCATGTACCCCACAGCATTGCGTATTTCTTTCAC
>JANJWE010000148.1 GCA_024709705.1 Flavobacterium sp.
GGAGGCAAAGCGACTTTAGGAGCTCTTGAAAACCACATTAAAAAACCATTTTTTGAGTGAGGACTTGTAACGAAAAGCAGGAATAGCTCTTGATTAAATTACATTCTATACACAATAGCATTTATATTCATTCCCGCACCAACAGACGCAAACAGTATAACATCGCCTTTAGAAATGGATTGGTTTTCCAATTGATTTTTGATGAGTAAATCGTACAAAGTGGGTACAGTTGCCACACTCGAATTGCCCAATTTATGAATACTCATGGGCATCACACCTTCGGGAGGGTTTTGTTTGTAATGTCGGTAAAACCTTTGAATAATGGCTTCATCCATTTTTTCATTGGCTTGATGAATCAAAACTTTTTTAACTTCGTGAATGGGAATGCCACTTTTTTCAAGGCAGGAAACCATGGCTTTTGGAACTTGACTTAAAGCAAATTCATAAATTTTACGACCATGCATTTTAATGTAACGAACATCGGGATGGTGTTGATCGTTGAATGATTTTCCAAAAAATAAAAAATAAGCTTCATCATAGGTGAATGTAGCTGTTTCGTGTGCTAATATTCCGCCATCATCATCTGTGGCTTCAATTATTGTTGCACCGGCACCATCTGAATATATCATAGAATCACGGTCGTGCATATCTACCACACGTGATAAGGTTTCGGCACCAATTACCAAACATTTTTTTGCCATTCCGGCTTTGATAAAAGCTTGAGCTTGAATCACCCCTTCTACCCAGCCGGGACATCCAAAAAGCATATCATAGGCTACACATTTCGGATTTTTGATGCGTAAATCAAACTTAACTCGGGTAGCCAAACTAGGCAAAATATCCGTTTGAATAGCCCCTTTTTTTACATTGCCAAAATTGTGAGCAAAGATGATGTAGTCTAATGTTTCAGGATCTATTTTGGCATCTTCAATAGCTTTTTTAGCTGCAATTGAAGCAATGTCAGAAGTGTTCAAATCATCTGTCACATAACGTCTTTCTTCAATTCCGGTAATGTCGCGAAATTTTTCGGCAATCACTTCATTGGGTTGCGGAAAAGGAGTTCCATCATCATTTAAAAAAACGTGTTTAGCAAAATCGATGTTGGTTACTACTTCGGTGGGAATATAGCTTCCGGATCCGGTTATTTTGATATTCATAGGTAAAGTAAAATTGAATACTAAATTATTCAATTTAAATGATTAAAAGGATTTAATTTTTATTTTAATTAAATTTTTACGAATCCGTTTCGTTTTGATTCTTTTTTTTATTGATATTTAAATTTTTATCCTTTTTTTTGCGTTCGATTTTTTTTAATTTTGAAAAAATAATTTATGATAAGAAACTACTTTTTTTTGTTGGTATTATTGAACTTTGGGATTGTTACTTCGCAAAATGATTCCTGCTCGAATGCTATTCAACTAGCACCTAATTTAAATTGTATTAGTACAACGGGAACCTTTAGTGGTTCAACCAACACAGAAACTACAACCTCTTGTTTTGCCAATTCACTTCAGGATGTTTGGTATAGTTTTGTTGCCTCTGACCCAATGATGAGTATAACTCTTGTTAATCAGGCTAACATTAATTTAGGACTTGAAATTTTTACAGGTTCATGTTCAGGGTCGAGTTTTGCATGTGATAACAGTTCTAGTAGTCTAACTAGTGAGTCTTATCAAAGTAATAATTTTACGGTCGGTCAAGTATATTATGTTAGAGTTTTTCATGTTGGGACATTTCTAATTGCATCTAATTTTACAATATGTGTCCAAAACTTCCCTGCACCGCCAAACGATTTGTGTTCCGGAGCCATCGCACTAACGCCCAATGCAAATTGTGTTACAACAGCAGGAACCTTTAGCGGTTCAAGCAATACCGGAACCATAACAACGTGTTTCGCCAATTCACTTCAGGATGTTTGGTATAGTTTTGTAGCTACAGATCCTACGATGAGTGTTTCGGTAACCAATGGCGTGAATTTGAACTTAGCCTTTGAAATTCTTACCGGATCTTGTTCAGGGACGAGTTTTGTGTGTGACAACAGCTCCAGCAGTTCAACTAATGAATTTTATTTGAACAATACTTTTACGGTTGGTCAAACGTACTATGTGAGAGTATTTCAAACGGAAACTTCTTTAATTACCTCGTTTTTCAATATTTGTATTCAGAGTTATCCAACACCTGTAAACGATTTGTGTACTGGAGCCATCGCACTAACGCCCAATGCAAATTGTGTTACAACAGCAGGAACCTTTAGCGGTTCAAGCAATACCGGAACCACAACGACGTGTTTTGCCAATTCACTTCAGGATGTTTGGTATAGTTTTGTGGCAACAGATGCTATGATGAGTATTTTAGTTACAAATGGAGTAAACCTTAATTTGGGAATGGAAATTTTTACAGGTTCATGTTCAGGAACGAGCTTTGTATGTGATAACAGTTCAAGTAGTACTACCAATGAGTTTTATGAAAGTAATACTTTTACGGTAGGTCAAACGTACTATGTGAGAGTATTTCAAACGGAGACTTCTCTAATTACTTCATTTTTCAACATCTGCGTTCAAAATCCTACACTTAGTATCAGTCCTAAGGAAATTGATTTTATTAAAATTTATCCAAATCCTGTTACAGATTATATTGAAATTGATTCTAGTATAATTGTTAAAGAAGTGAATTTATTTACATTAAATGGGCAATTGATATTAAACTCTAAACAGAATAGCCTTTCGGTTCAAAATTTACCCATTGGAATTTACTTATTGAAAGTTGAAGACGAAAATGGAAATGTTGTGACCAAAAAGATTATTAAGAATTAATAAAAAAAGCGGAATATATTCCGCTTTTTTTATTGTGTTTTTTGAATCTTTATCTGCATGACAGTTGCAATACTTAAGGCCTGTGTCTTGATTTTTTCGGCATTAGTACCACTAAAATTTTCATCAACAGCGTGATTAAAATGATTCAACCAAATTTGAAATAGTTCAGGTGATAAATTTGATTTTTGATTAACATCCAAATGAATCTGCGTCAAGTTGTTGGTATAACCACCGGTTCCCAAAATGGCTTGTGACCAAAAGGTAACTAAAATTGGAAGGTGTTCTTCCAGTTTGATTTTTACAACATCAGTAAAAATGTAACTTATTTTTGGGTCGGACAAGAGCTTTTTGTAGAATTCATCTACTAAGATATATAAGTCGTCTTGGGTTAAGATGTCTTTCATTTATGAATAAATTTTGAATACAAAGTTACTTGAATCAAACATTAATATTCTGATTTATATCATATTTATCAAAAGAAAAAGGTTTCAAAATTAATTTGAAACCTTAAACTAATTACTAAGGACTATTCACTAATCACTTTTTTACATATACGCTTCAATCGGAGCACAGCTACACACTAAATTTCTGTCGCCATAGGCTTCATCAACACGACGAACCGTTGGCCAGAATTTATTTTCAGCAATATATGCTCATGGGCAAGCAGCTTTTTCTCTGGTGTAAGGAAAATTCCAATCGTTAGCCGTTATCATAGCCAACGTGTGTGGAGCATTTCTCAAAATATTGTTGGCGTCGTCTTTTGTAGAAGTTTCAATTTCTTTACGAATTGAAATCAATGCATCACAAAAACGATCTAACTCAGCTAAATCTTCCGATTCGGTAGGTTCTACCATCAACGTTCCGGCAACAGGGAAAGAAACCGTTGGGGCATGGAAGCCATAATCCATCAAACGTTTGGCAATATCGGTTACTTTGATACCTTTTTCTTCAAAGGCTCTACAATCTAAAATCATTTCGTGGGCCGCTCTTCCCATTTCTCCGGAATATAAAATCGGGTAGTGGGATTCTAAACGGGTTTTCATATAATTGGCATTTAAAATCGCATATTGTGTGGCATTTTTTAATCCTTCTGCACCTAACATCGTGATGTAACCATACGAAATCAAACAAACCAAAGCGGAACCAAAAGGAGCCGAAGAAATTGCAGTTATCGCTTGACTTCCTCCAGTTGGAATAATAGGGTTGGTGGGTAAAAAAGGCACCAATTTTTCGTTGACACAAATTGGGCCAACTCCCGGTCCACCACCACCGTGAGGGATGGCAAAGGTTTTATGTAGATTCAAATGACAAACATCAGCACCAATAGTTGCCGGATTAGTCAAACCTACTTGAGCATTCATGTTGGCACCATCCATATAAACCAAACCGCCATTGTCGTGGATGATTTTGGTAATTTCGCAAATGGCACTTTCAAAAACACCATGTGTAGAGGGATAAGTTACCATCAAACAAGACAAATTATCGGCATATTGAATGGCTTTTGCTCTTACATCTTCTACATCGATATTTCCGTTTTCCATGGTTTTGGTTACGATGATTTCCATACCTGCCATGGCTGCCGAAGCCGGATTTGTTCCATGAGCTGAAGCCGGAATCAAACATACATTTCTGTGATGATCGCCTCTTGAAATATGATACGCTCGAATGGTCATCAATCCTGCATATTCACCTTGAGCCCCTGAATTGGGTTGTAAAGTCGTACCTTGAAATCCGGTTACCACATTCAATTGTTGCTCCAATTTTTTGAGCATGATTTGATACCCTTCGGCTTGTTCGATGGGTGCAAATGGGTGAATACTGTTCCAATTGGCCATCGATAAAGGCAACATTTCGGCGGCAGCGTTTAATTTCATCGTACAAGAACCTAACGAAATCATCGAATGATTTAACGATAAATCTTTGCGTTCTAATTTTTTGATATACCGCATTAATTGCGATTCTGAATGATGGTTGTTGAAAACGTCGTGTTGCAAGAAATTAGATTTTCTTACTAAGTTTTCTGGTACGATTGATTCATTGGCTAATTGACTAATTGCCACATTTTCTTTACCAACGGCTTCCGCAAAAATGGATATAATTTGATTGATATCTTGAATAGAAGTCGTTTCGTTTAAAGAGATAGAAATCGTTTCGGAATCTACATAAAAGAAATTTACTTCATTTTTTTCAGCAATAGTTTTTACTTTTTGAGCATCCGCTTTCACCAAAAGCGTATCAAAGAAAGAGGAATTAGTTTGGTAAACACCTAATTTATTTAATGCATCAGCCAAAGTTACAGCCGATGCGTGAACTTTATTGGCAATGTATTTCAATCCTTTTGGACCGTGATAAACGGCATACATTCCGGCCATGACAGCCAATAATACTTGAGCTGTACATATATTTGACGTAGCTTTTTCACGTTTGATATGTTGTTCACGAGTACCCAAAGCCATACGTAAAGCTCTGTTTCCATTTACATCAATGGAAACCCCGATAATTCTTCCGGGCATTGAACGTTTGTATTCTTCTTTGGTGGCAAAAAAAGCAGCGTGTGGTCCGCCATAACCCATCGGAATTCCAAAACGTTGGGTGGTTCCCACCACAACTGATGCACCCATTTCTCCGGGAGGCGTTAATTTGGCTAACGATAAAATATCGGCTGCAACGGCAACTTTGATTTCATTTTCAGTAGCTTTAGTGATAAAAGCTGAATAGTCATTTACTTGACCGAATTTACCGGGATATTGTAAAATGGCTCCAAAAAACTCGGTTGAAAAATCAAATGTTTCATGATTTCCAACAACTAATTCTATTTTGAGAGGAGTAGCTCTGGTTTGCAGAACGGAAAGTGTTTGAGGTAAAATTTCTTCAGAAACGAAGAATTTATTTACGTTGTTTTTCTTTTGATCACGAGTTCTTACATCTAAAAGAAGAGCCATTGCTTCTGCAGCAGCTGTTCCTTCGTCAAGCAAAGATGCATTGGCTATTTCCATTCCGGTTAATTCGATAACAGTGGTTTGGAAATTTAAAATGGCTTCCAGACGACCTTGAGCAATTTCCGCTTGATAAGGTGTGTAAGCCGTGTACCAACCCGGATTTTCAAAAATATTACGTTGAATAACGGCTGGAACAATAGTAGGGTGGTAGCCCAAACCGATGTAGGTTTTGAATACTTTATTTTTTTTGCCTAATTCCTGAATGTGATTTAAGTATTCATATTCCGTCATGGCAGGTTCTAAATCTAAATCTTTTTTTAGACGAATATCATCCGGAATAGTTTCATAGATGAGTTGTTCAAAATTTTCAACGCCAACGGTTTTAAACATGTAATTTAAGTCGCTCTCACGTGGACCTAAATGGCGTAAAGCAAATGCATCTGTTTTCATGTAATTTCTTGAGGTAAATAGGTGTTGTTTTAAGCATACAAAAGTAATTATTAGTATTGTAATTTTTCGTTAAACAAGGACTAATATTTTTAGAATTTTTCAACTAAAAAGGGGTTTTATTAACAGAAGTAGTATTTTTGAAATGTGAGAGGATTTAAGGCATTATTTGATTTTTATATACAAAGCTCTGTTCATGTTGCTTTTGCTATTTATGCGTTGGTTTGTATAACTGAGGTTTCATTGCAATTGCCAGCTTTAGAATTGGTCTCAATGCTGGTTTTTTTCGGAACCATTGTTGGATATAATTTTTTAAAATATTTTGAAGCATTTCAAAATGGGAATTTTGATTTCAATAAAAACCGCTATTTAATCGGATTGACTTTATTTTCCATAAGTGCTTCAATCTATTATTTTTTACAGTTACCAAATTTAATACAGATTTATTTTATCAAAATTGGACTTTGGGTCGTGATTTATCCTTTTTTGAGAAAATTTGGTTTTTTGAAATTGTTTTGGGTTAGTTTTTGTGTTACCGGAGTTACGGCTTATGCCCTTGTGTTTTTTGAAAACGAAATTAAAGTAAGCGGAATTATTCTAATTATTCAGCGATTTTTAATTGTCGTTTCTTTACTGATACCCTTTGAAATTTTAGATACTCAAGTTGACGACGATTCTATGAAAACCCTTCCGCAACGATTTGGAATTTTTAAAACTAAACTGTTTGGAATTTGTTTGTTGTTTCCATTTGTTATGTTAGAATTTTTAAAAGAAAAAATGGAAATTTCAACTTTTGTAATAGCCATTATAACTGCACTTTTTATCGGATTTACAAATTTAAAAAGAGATAAATATTACACATCTTTTTGGGTAGAAAGTGTGCCGATAATTTGGTGGGTTTTGTTGTATTACACCTGACAGGTTTCAAAAACCTGTCAGGTTTGATCGTCTAACCTCTAAACACGATTCGTTCTTCCACTTTGGTTTGACTCGCTTTTCTCTTTCCTCTAAAAAATAAATACAAATTGAGAAAGAGCATAATTCCTAAATAAATAGAAAACCCACCAATTTTGCTGCTTAGTTCTTCAATCATAACTTGATACGAATTGTTATATAAGCTCATTTCCATAATTTTTAAAGCAAATCCGATGTTGAGCAAATAGAATCCGGTTTCAAATAATTTGTTGGTGGCTTTGGCAATTTCTTCTCGACCTTTAAAAATATCGGTCATATAAATTAAACTGTTTTTGAATAATGTTTTTGAAACATAAATAGTCAAGGCAATCGTTATTGGAAGATAAATTGCATAGGCGAGAAGTATTTTTGTAGTTTCCATACTATAAAGATTAATTGATTAATTTTTTAAGGTAGTTGGTTATTATAAAAATATTGAGGTAATGTAAAATACCAATAAGAAAAAGTATGATTGATGTTTTATAAGCGATAATTCTAATGAGTTGATTTATACTTTCAATTTTCTCCCAACTCAGAATCGTAATCGCACAATAACCTAGATTCAGCAAATAATAGCCTATCAATAAATTTTTATTCACTTTTTTGCATAATTCTTCGTGATTGGGAATCAATTGTGAAACAAATACATTGCCGTTTTTGTACAAAATTTGACCCACGACAAAAATGATGATGGCGGTGATGGTAAAATAAATGGAGTAGGATAGGATGTTGAGGTTCATGGTTTTACAATTTATAATGACCAATTAAATTATGAATAAACAAAGCCGTATTCACAACCGCAAAAACCACAAATAAAGCATTCATCCCATAGCTTCCGAATTTGAATAATTTTCGTTTCGGAATGTCGTACATCGGATAATATGCAATTTGGGTTGCTACTTTTCCCACCCAATAGGCAGCAATTAATCCGGTTAGGGCAACTGATAAAGCAGATTGTTCTTTTAATTCAATTGTAAATAAAATGGCAATCAATCCAAATGAAAAGTTTAAACCTTGAATGTATCTTCCATACGTTTTGGCAATTTCTTGATTCAATGGTTTGAGTTGTTTTACATCATTATACCAATCAAAAACCTGATGACGGATGTAAGGATAAATTAAAGCGGTGAAAATTTGGCCAATTCCACCAATAATTATGAGCCAGTTTGGGATAGTTGTAGCCATGATTTATGCTTTTTGAGTGTAAATAATTAACGATAAATAAATACACAAAATAGGGGGTAGTATCCAAAGTGTTGTTATGGAGGTAAAATGGATTCCGATAAAGAAAAGTAAGACTCCTGTTAAATAGCCTATAATAAATTGATTTTGCTTTTCTTTTATCCATAAAAGGATACCAATTACAACTTGTATAAAACCGGTTGCCATGGTTGATAGTAAAGCATAGAGGAACATTCCGTTATCAAAAAGTCCTAAAAGAGCTAAAATTATTGGTAACCCAATAGCTATCGTATTCAAAATTTTCAATAGTTTCATCTTATCTATTATTTTAAACTTTCAGAAAAAAATGAAAGTTTTGATTTAAAAAAATTATTTAATTCGTATTATTTTATTGTTTTTTATTGGTCTCATTGAATAGTTTTTAAGAGTTTTTATTTTTAATGGATTTAAAACTATTTCATAATTTTCACCACTAACTTTGCCAACCAATTGTCTTTGTATTCAGTCATTTTATCCAACACATTATCGGCTTTCAATACAAAATCATACAGTTTAGTCGTCTGGTCTACAAAATGTTTTTCAGCAGCTGTTCCATCTGTTTCCAGTGCAGAAACTTCTTTAAGAACTTTCAATGCGGGTTTGATTTCACGTTTGCTACGCTCTCTCGAAATTTTAACAGCCAGTTCATCTAAATCTTTTTCTGCAGTAAAAAATTCTTTACGTTCGCCGGCTTTGTATTCTTTGTAAACAATTCCCCAATCCATCAAAGCTCGTAAATTCATTGAAGCATTTCCACGTGAAATTTGTAATTCCGCCATGATGTCTTCCATCGAAATTGGTTCATGTGAAACCATTAACAATGCATGAATTTGTGCCATAGTTTTGTTTATACCCCATTGCGAACCCAAAGCTCCCCAGGTTTGAACAAATTTATTTTTAGCTTCTTCAAAATTCATGATGTTTTAATTTTTGTCAAATTTAAATAAAAGTTTTTAAACTTTCAAAAATAAATGAAATATATTTTTCAGTTTCAAACTTTTAATTTATTTTTAAAAAGATTGAAAAATGTTTTAAAAAATGTTTTAAAAAATAAATTATTCCAAGTTATAACGT